>JAYSTY010000078.1:0-9783 GCA_043719385.1 Blastocatellia bacterium
TGGAAAATATGTGAAGGCTGTTTTGCAGCCGCAATAATTTTTTAGCAGAGGGGGTTGAATTTTTACAACTGCCCACTGCCCACCGATCACTGACGACTATGCCAAAATTAAGCGCTTTTCCGAAATGTTACATGGATGATTTGTGCGTCACGAAAACGATGACGCTGTTTGATTGGATTGATCTCGCGGCGACGCTGGGTGTAGACGGCGTAGAAATGTATCCTGGGTTTTTTGCGAGCTTCGATACCGATTATGTGACGAAGATTAAGCAACATGCTGACTCCAAAGGGTTGGAAATTCCGATGATGTGTTGCTCGCCGGATTTTACGCAGCACGATTCGACAGCCCGTGCTGAGGAATTAGAAAAAGAAAAATTCTGGATTGATTTGACGGCGCAACTCGGCGGCAAATTTTGTCGCGTGTTAACAGGCCAGCGCCGCGAAGATATTTCGCGTGAGGATGGTGTGCGCTATTCGGTCGAAGGAATTAATGCCGCGATTCCTTATGCTGCCGAACGTGGCATCGTCCTGAATATGGAAAACCATTACAAAGACGGTTACTGGAAATATCCCGAATTTGCTCAGCATTTAGATGTATTTTTGGAAATCATTAACCAAATTGATTCGCCGTGGTTCGGCGTAAATTTCGATCCGTCAAATTCAATTATTTGCGGCGAAGACCCGCTGGATGTGCTCGCTGCCGTCAAGCATCGCGTAGTCACGATGCATGCCTCAGACCGCTATTTGATTAGCGGCACGATTGAAGATTTGAAATCGCAGGACGGATCACTGGGCTATGCAAAAAACTTACGGCATGGTGTAATCGGCAAGGGAATGAATGATTACGACGCAATTTTTTCTACGCTGAACCAAGAAGGCTTTGATGGCTGGATTTCGATTGAAGATGGCGAAAACGGGATGGATGAATTGCGCGAATCAGTAAAGTTTTTGCGCGAAAAAATTGCACAACATTTTTAATAATTTTGAGAGCAGGTTTATAAAACAAACGTATGGGACGATTACAAAATAAAATCGCAGTTATCACCGCTTCTACTGCCGGAATGGGCGAAGGCATTGCTCGGTTGTTCGCCAGCGAAGGCGCGAGTGTCATCATCTCTGGTCGCAATGAAAAAAATGGTCAGGCCATTGTCGAAAGCATTATTGCTGATGGTGGCCAGGCAGTTTTTCAACGGGCTGATGTGACCAGCGAAAGTGAATGTCGCGCTCTGGTTGATCGTGCTGTCGAGGTATATGGAAAAGTAGATGTACTGGTCAATAATGCCGGCGACAGTACGCGCAGCACTATTGAAGATACAACGGTTGAGTTATGGGATCATCTCTTTGCTGCCAATGTGCGCGGTGCTTTTATTTGTTCGCAGCAATTCGTCAAACACAACATCGAACGCCGCACCGGGTCAATTGTTAACATTGGTTCTGTTAATGCGTATATCGGTGAACCGAAACTTATGGCGTATTCATCGGCGAAAGGCGCATTGATGACGTTTACCAAAAATAACGCCAGCTATTTGACGAAATATCGCATCCGCGTGAATCAGCTTAATGTAGGTTGGACAGAGACTCCGAACGAACATGCTGTCAAAAAGCTTGAAGGCAAAGGTGATAACTGGCTGGAAGAAGCCGTGAAGACACGACCATTTGGACGTTTGTTATTACCGCTGGATATTGCCTACGCCGCCGTCTATTTTGCCAGCGATGAAAGTGAATGTATTACTGGCTCAGTGCTGGATTTAGAACAAAATCCGGTGGGCGCTTCGCCAAATTTGTAAACCTCTTATCGCCGCGAAAAAATCTTTATGGTTTCCCGACTACGACGCTCCCTGCTCAGTATTTCTCTGTGCTTAATTGTCGCTTTTGGCAATCCGTCCGCTTTTTCCCAAACAGCTAAGCGAACAGCCAAAACGCAACCGCACAAAATCAAACTTGTACTGGGAATCGTGATTGACCAGTTTCGTTACGATTACCTGACGCGTTTTGCAGATCAGTTTGGCGAAGGCGGATTCAAACTTTTGATGCAGGGCGGGGCAAATTTCACCAACGCGAATTACCCTTACACTCCGACGGTCACGGCGTGCGGACACGCAGCGTTTATGAGTGGCGCTGCGCCCAATGAAAACGGCATCATTGCGAATGAATGGTACGACCGCGAAACAGCTAAGAAAGTTACCAGCGTGTCCGATCCTAATACGAAATTGCTGGGTGGCAAAGAAGGCGCAGGCTCTTCGCCGCATCGGTTGCTGAGTTCGACGATTGGCGATCAATTAAAATTGCACACGAACGGGCAAGCCAAAGTGATTGGCATTTCGATGAAAGATCGCGCCGCGATTTTGCCTGCGGGGAAGAAGCCGAATGGCGCGTATTGGTATGACACGGCAACGGGCAGAATGGTTTCCAGCACGTATTACTTCAACGATGTGCCGGAGTGGGTGAAGAGCTTCAATCAATCAAAAAGTGCGAATTCTTATTTTGGCAGGAAGTGGGAAAAGCTGTTACCTGAAGCGGCGTATTCACGTTCGTTACCGGATGATTCTCCGTTTGAAAAATGGGCATTTGGCAAAACTTTTCCGCACACGATTAATGGCGGCGAAGACAAACCCGGCAGCAAATTTTATAACCAATTTGAAGCCACTCCATTTGCCAATGAGATGATTGCGAATTTCGCAAAACTAGCTTTGGAAAAAGAACAACTCGGCGCAGATGACGTGCCAGATTTACTGACCGTCAGCTTTTCGGCGAATGATATTCTTGGTCACAACACTGGCCCGAACAGTCCTGAAGCGCAGGACATCACGATCCGAACGGATCGAATTCTGGCAGACTTATTTTCGTTCATTGATAAAAAAGTAGGGCTAAACAATACCGTGATTGCCTTCACTGCCGATCACGGCGTAGCGCCTGTGCCGGAGCATGCACAAACGTATGGACTCGGCGGACGCATTGATGGGAATGAAATCACGAATGTCATCAACAAGGCGTTGAGTACACGCTTTGGAGAAAATAAATATATTGCGCTTGTGAGCTACGGCAATGTGTATTTTGATTACGCCAGGCTGAGTAAAACATCGTGCGCTGAAGCTGAATCCATTGCCAGTGAGGCGATCAGAAACCTTCGTGGCATAGCCGAATGTTTTACTCGCACCGATATTCTTGCCGGTCATCTTCCGCGTACAAGAGTTGCGAATAGTGTTGCGCTTGGCTTCAATTCTGAACGCAACGGGAATTTAGTAATTATCCCTAAACCCTTTTGGATCGGCGGCGAAGACGCTACAACGCACAGCACGCCGTATAGCTACGATACGCACGTTCCAGTGATTTTTTATGGCGCGGGAGTGAAAGCGGGGACATTTTCAATGTTCAGCAGTCCGCTCGATATTGCACCGACTTTGGCGACGATTCTCAAAATTGAATTTCCAAGTAATAGTGTTGGGCAGGTTTTAGGTGAAGCGCTCAAATAATATTTTTGGGTCTTTGGCTTTGGGGCTTTGGTTTTTGGTGAGGTAATGAAAATATTCATCCTGACCAGCAGCTTAACCTCTCGATACATCTGACGGAGACAAGCTATTTACGCAGATGTTCCAAGCCCAAAAGCTAAAGATCAAAGACCGAATTAATTACAGTATTTTTATGAATCATTGGATTTCCAAAGCGTTCTTATCGTTCGTTCTGTCCGCTCAGCTTTTCGCCCAGGCGACGGCTCCACAAACCGCTGCACCGGAAGAAAAAGTCCGTGCGATTAATGCGCCGAAAAATCCGCTTCCCCCCGAAGATAAATCCGCGAACGTGACAAAATTTTCTTTTGTGGTGTATGGCGATACGCGTGGGCGACGTGATGGGCGTGAATTGCAATATGAACATTCGATGGTGATAAATTCGGTGCTTGAACGCATTAAGAAACAGGCTGAAACAGAATTCCCGCTCCGATTTGTTATGCAAAGCGGCGATGCTGTTGTCAGTGGATTAATCGCGCAGCAACTGAATGTCAGCTATGTTGATTTGATCAATCGCATTACGACAGATGGCGGGATTCCTTATTTTCTCGCGCCCGGAAATCATGACGTCACGGGTGCGTTGACGGTGGAAAATGCTTTGCGGATCAAAGGCGTAAAAAACTTTTTAGAGATGAACGCAAACCTGCTTCCGCCGGATGGTTCGCTGCGTCGGCTTGACGGCTATCCGGTTTTTGCATTTGCTTATGGCAATACATTTGTGCTGGCGATGGATACGCAAATCGCAGGTGATGAAAAACAATTCCAGTGGATCAAGCAGCAACTAGAAGGCTTGGATCGCAACCGTTATAAAAATTTATTTATCTACGGACATCATCCATTTTTCTCTTCCGGCCCGCACGGTGGAGCGCATGTCGAAGAATCCACGAAAATCATGCGCGAAAAATATGCGCCTTTGTTTCGCCAGCATCACGTCAATATTTATTTCTGCGGCCACGAACATTTCTTTGAGCATTGGGTTGAAAGATACGAGGACGCGAGCGGTAAAAAATATCGGATGGATCAAGTCCTGACCGGCGGCGGCGGCGCACCATTGTATGAGTATCGTGGTGACCCGGACACGAAGGATTACCTCAAAGCCTTTGCCGCAGAAAAAGTTTCACTGGAACGCATCGCTAAACCTGGCGCTACGCCGGGCGAAAATGCTTTCCATTATGTCGTGGTAAAAGTGGATGGCGAGAAAATTAATCTGGAGATTGTAGGTCTGGATTGGGGGAGAGATTTCCAACCGTACCGCAGTAACAAAGCAGATTTAGGTCAGGAGTAAAGCCCCCCACGCTTTTTTTACGCCTCTTTATTTTGCGGAATAAATCTGGTCAATTCAACTTTCCAGCCATCATCCAATTTAGTCAAACGAACAAAATCAACCAAACTGCGCAGCACATCCAGACGCCAGATTCTTTCCGGGTCTTCGACCACAATCGCTCCATCTTTAATATTTAATCCGGCAGCGCGATTGGAAATGGAGATCGTAATTTTTTCATTGTCCAACTGATAACGCTGATGAATTTTGCCATCAGGTGCTTCTTCAATGGCGGCTAAACTGAGGCAGGCTTCGATCAAAGCAGTTTTGATTTGATTGACTGACTCAGAAGAAAACCCTGCCTTGCGTGCCAGTTTTTCCGCCACCCGGGCGGCAATAATTTCCTTGTCATCATTGATCGGAATCGTCATCTCAAAATCTTCAGACGCTCGTTCATTGACAACGGTTTCGACTGGAGTAACGGGTGGAATAAGCGGTTCGGGAATCTCCTCAACTGCTAACTCGACTTCACGCTGTTCAGGTTCGCTGGGAATTTCTGCGGACGCTTCTTCGACCGGATGAGGCGTAGAAAGATCAACAAAATTTGTCTCAGCTTCAATAACTTCAGGCTCAGGCTCTAAACTTATTGAATCTGAAATTGAAGTTGCTTCAGGAGTTACGACCTCAGGAGGTTTACTTTTTTTGATGTCTTTTTCGATAATCCGAGTGAGCAATTCCAATTGCAAATAGTCTGAAGCAGCAAACCCGCGCTCGGTCAATGCCACTGTTCCATCCGGTGTAAACCCCATTTTGCTGATCGCCCACTTCGTCAATTTTGGAATGGGTTTGCCTGGCTCTTGTCCTAACGTCAGAGCATTTTGAATTTCTCTTAACTGGTGATCAAGTAACTGCACCGCATCCGCTGAAACAGTCGAAGGCGAATCAGCAACCGCTAGTAACCAGATGATTTCATGTTCCTGATCGTAGACCCCCTGCTCGAATCCAAAAGCCAGCAAATAGCTCCAACTGCCGGGCATCACATCTGTTCGATGACTAAAAAGATTGCCTTCCGCTACGTGAATTACTTGGGGCAGATTCACTCGCTCTACTTCGGCGGCAAGCCCACCGAGCATAATTTCGTAGGTTGCCTGTCCATAACGAATGACAAACTCCTCGTGGGCAAACAGCGAATGCGCCACACTGTGTCCATCAAATCGTCTGAGGATGGCTTCAATTTGTGAGTGCAGACTCCGCCGCGAACTCAGCGTCAGCATCGTGGGAACAGATTTGATGCGACGGCGCAACAGATCAAGCTTTACTTCTTCCAGGGACCCGCCTTCAAAACGCCGATGCGTGGCGGCAATCCAATCGCAAAATACCTGATCTTCGGAAGGCAGAATATGACCATCAAGCAGGGTAATTAATTCGTTGCGGTGCAATTCAGCCAGCAATGAATTGACTTCGATGCGCGGCGCGAGTTTGGCTCTTATCAACTCTACCGGAGCGCGCGAGGCCATTGCCTCAGCGCAAATATAAACGATTTCGATGGCGGCATGTTCTCCCGCCTGACCATTGGTTGCATCGTTGGCGATTTGCCGGAGTAGTCGAGAAAAATAATGAGCGATGCGGCCCTGTAACAATTCGGCAACATACAGCCGTTCAAAATCCGCTCCCTTGTCGAACCACATTCTGCGTTCACTGGAGGCAGCGGTCAGGGAGCGCAGATAAAATAAATTACTGTCGGTTTGATGCACCGCCAGTCTGCCGATTTCTGCCTCGAAATCCGCGTCATTCTGTTCACACCATTTCTTCACCAATTCCTGCATTGACAGCAGATCAGGTTGCCCGAAATGTAAAAGTTTGACAGTCCCGATGAGGCCTTCTTCCGCTGCTAATTGATCAAGTAAAGCTCGTTGCTGTCCGGTAATGACGAATGACACCAAATGTGGTTGATGCAGGATTTCACCGAAAAGGTTGGCAATTTCTTCGTCTATAACCACACGATCCAGCCATTGCGCTTCGTCCAGCAAAACTGTCAAATGATAAGGGCTGCGAGCCGCGAGGCGTTGCGGCAGCCCCAGAACATAGCGCACCAACGATCTTTTATCATTGTCGTTTAGGCGCGCTTCGTAATTATCAATGGCTTCTTTGATCGTGGTGTATTCAGTAGCTGAGGCCAGATTAAGCAAATCACGTTCGGTCAATTCATGACGTGGAACCAGATCGGCATCGTGATTGACGAACGCCAGATATTGGCGCAACAACGTCAGTAAAAAGTCTTTTGCAAATTTTTCCGGCGACAAACGATCACGTCGCAAACTGAAATAAATTGGCAGCGTCCGTCCCTGCTCATTGAACAAACGGTCAAAAGCCAACCGCAGCAATTCAGTTTTACCCGACTGAGGGTGTCCAATCACGAGCATGGCGCGCGTATTTTTCAGCACTGCCGCCTGATATAAATCGTCCAAAGCCGACACGGTACGTGGCAGGATTTCATCAGTGGCAAGCTGACTTAGAATTGGTCGTTGAGGTGAAGATACTGGCGAATAAAACATGCAGGCAATTATGTTGTATAGGGCTAATGGTGGATTAGGCTGCAACGAGCTGAACGGCTTGGTTCCGGTTTGGGCAGGGTTTCAAGGTTGGGTAGGCGCAACGAACGGTTGCGCTGCTTGATTATCCCGAACGGGTTCGTTTCTGGCTACGCGGCAGCTCTCTATCTCTCAAAAAGCAAAATAGAAACTAAGTGAGGCCCGGAACCAGTTCGGTATTGTACACCACAACGCAATTTTTGCCGCGTTTTTTTGCAGCATAAAGTGCCTGGTCTGCGGCGCGGATGACTTGATGCCGATTTTGCAGGGTTTTACTGAGGCTGGAAACTCCGACACTGATGGTCACGGGATGTTTGGAATTTTCGCTGGCGAAGTGATTTGCCACGGCTTTTCGCAAGCGCTCAGCCAGGATCATGGCTGAGGTTACGTCGGTTTCCGGCAGGACGACGATAAATTCTTCGCCGCCATATCTTGCCGCAACGTCAAAATTGCGGAGCGATTTGCGGATGCAATGCGCCGTTTCGCGCAAAACTTCATCGCCTGCCTGATGCCCAAAAGTGTCATTGAAGGTTTTGAACCCATCAATGTCCATCATCACGAAAGAGAGCGGGAACTGATAACGTTTGGAGCGTTCGATTTCCTGCGAAAAGCGTTCTTCCAGATAACGGCGATTCAGCAATCCGGTGAGCGGATCAGTGATCGCCAGAAGTTGAAACCGCTGGGCTTTTTCGCGCAGGTCAATTCTTTCCAGGGCTGCTGCGACATAAGGCTGGAAAAGGTTCAGCCAGTCCAAATCGCCAGCCGCGAAACTCTGATCATCAGCGCGGTCAGTCAGGTTAATGACGCCAAGTCGTTTGCTGCCGCTCAGGAGTGGAAAACTAATGAAGGAGTTTGACTTTGCCTGACCATGCGTCCGACTGGCAACCCAGGCTTGTTCGCGTAAATCGCGCACGAGCAATGGTTCACCGCGTTCCAGTACGACACCAGCAATCCCTTCGCCGATTTTAGGGCCGCTGACCACCTCATGATTTAATCCGGTAGCTGCCTTGCAAATCAACTTTTTGGATTCCTCGTTGTAAATTAATAACGAAACACGGTTAGCACCTAAAGTTGTGGCAACTTTCTCGACAATGGCTGAATAAGTTTCCGGCGCATTGGCTCGGGTCGCTAGCAAATGCGCAAAGTCCTGCCATTGCGCTAAAGATTTCGTGCGGTCACTGACCTCGCTGCGGAGGCGCGCCAATTCAAGTGGCACGATCAGGTTTTGTCCTAAGCGCGCGATTTGTAAGTTTGCCTGTTCATTAAAATCAGTATCCAGTATGAGCAGGATTCCCGTTAGCTCTTCACCAATAAAAAGCGGAAAAATATCCGCTCGATTGCAACTGACCTTCGTTTGAATCTCGGCCATTTCTGCTGCGGTCAGCGGCACAGGATTGGTTTTTGATTCCTGTGAATATAACCGATTCAGTAAGACAGATTCGAGGTTCAGGCTGAGGCCAATAAGCTGTTCGCGTTGTTCGCCACCAGCCGCACACGCGGACAGACGCTTGCCGGTCCGCATCAGCAGCGCCGCAGATCGAAGCTTAAATCTGGACCCAATCAGGCGCATTGCTTCGCGGCATCCCTGATCGAAAGAACCATTGAAAAAAGTTTCTAACTGTTCAGGGGAAAACGCGGGTGGGTGCGGTGACGATTCAGTCTGAACAACGGAGACCTTAACCAGCGGTTCGGTGACAACTGCGCCAAAATCGTGGCTCAGGATTTCGTTCGCTGTCGTCAGAATCATTTGCTGCGCACGATCAAATTCTTCTTCGTCGGTAAATTTAATATTGCTGAAAAGCTTAGGATCGGAATAAGTGCCGGAAATTTTTTCTCGTTGCAAAAATTCACGATATTCAGTGGCGGAAAGAAAAGTTCGCCCCCCAATTACAGCCCGCTGAGAGGTTTCATCCGAAGTTTTAAGGGGAGCGGCAAAACAATGTAAATTGGCTCCGCAACGATAAGTAATAGTGCGATCTTCAGCGATAGCACGTTGCCGCGCACGACCACAAAATTCCGCGCACATTCGTGCTTTCGTGGGGTCATTCAGGAAGCTCTGGCAAATGCTGGTCTCATTGGCAACATCTTTTTTGATGTTGTTATCCGGGCCTACCGTGAGCAACGCTAAATTGGTGCTGGACGCGAGCGTTTGCTGTGCCGCCAGCCAGTGCCGCAATCCTTCAGGTTGAACGGACGCTACATCAGCGTCCATCTCAGACCGGGTAATTTGTTCAGCGTTCACCATCTTTTTCGCCAAAAACTAAATGCCATCAGGCGTTCAGAAGTTTGCTCAAGTACATCATCTGAACGACCAACAGCTTTGGTTAAAATTGCCTTCAGGGACGCCAGAGAAAGGACGAAGCTGGCGTCCCCGTTACACGGCCTGCCATCCAGCCCAATCCACCACGTCGGGGTCTGAAGCAGCG
>JAYSTY010000079.1:0-24497 GCA_043719385.1 Blastocatellia bacterium
GGCGAAGCCGATGAACTTACTTGTTGAGGTGCGGAAATTTGCGGCAACGCTGACTGTAATGCCGAAAAATTAGGCTGTGCGAAAATCCACAAACCCGTCAGGAAAAGCCCGATAATTGCCGCAGTGGCAAAAAATACGCGCCGTGGATAAGAGCTGGCAGGTATTAAATTGAAATCACTTTCCCTGCCCTGAACTGGTTCTCTGTGCTGAGCAGCTTCCAGGGTGGAAATTGGTTCTTCTGTTTTAGCGACAACATTACTCAGCAAATTGTAAACCTCAGTTCCAGACGGCTCAGAATTTGGCGCTAACTTATGCAGGGGGATTATTGGTGCACTCAGCGGAACTTCGATGCGGGTTGAGATGGCTTTCAATTCAGCCGCTAATTCTTCAATGCTTTGCTGGCGTGCGGCAGGGTCTTTGGCCAGTGCGCGTAAAATCAGTGCTTCCAAACGAATGGGCAGGTCAGGCACAAATTCACGTGGTCTGGTTGGTTCTCCCCGCAATTGTTTGAGAGCAATTTCAGTTGCCGTGCGACCTGTAAAAGGTTTTTCTCCAGTGACCATTTCGTACAGCACAACACCGAGCGAATAAATATCAGCGCGATGATCTACCATCAGGTTTTGCGCCTGCTCTGGTGAAGCATAGCCAGGCGTCCCGGCCATTACCGCGTGTTGTGTGTAAGTTTGTGTCCCTGGCGGTTTTGGGAATTTAGCGATGCCAAAATCAATGAGCTTAACGGTTTTGGGCTGAGTGTAGTGATCTGTTGTGGGAAAGCCTTGCTTGCCGACAGAATCCGAAAGCGGCAGGCCAAAATCCAAATTCTCCTCGCAGAGAAAAATATTTCTTGGCGTTAAATCTCGATGCACGATGCCGCGCGCATGAATGAGGCTCAAGCCGGCGGCGACTTCGGCGGCCAAAGCGGCGCACTCAGCGGCAGGTAAGCGGCGGCGCTTATTCAATTCTTCTCGCAGGGTTTTCCCGCGTAAAAGTTCCATTACGACATAGCGCAAATCTTCTGAAATGGCGCCTGTTGCATAAACCTGAACTATGTTTTTGTGCTTGATCCCTGTCAGCGCCGCCACCTCATGGCGCATTCGCTCAATCATTTCTGCCCAGTATTGACGAGCTTCCGTTAGCTCAGCCGCAGAGTTGAAGGTCGTTTGTGCAAGGTGGCGCGGGTCGCTGACTTTGACGACTACGGTATTGTCATTACTTAAATCAATCGCGGCAAACACGGTGGACAGCCCACCCTCTCCCAGCTCGCGGTAAAGCTGAAAGCGCCCATCGAAAATGCGGTTAATCAGAAGCCTGAAATCCGGTTCGTTTGGTTGTTGGCATTGCGGGCAAAACACAGTCAATGGAGGCGTCTCGCTTGCACAGCGCGGACAGCAGGTCATATTGATCTCCTGAGTTGGAAGGATAGGTGAAAAGGGGTAAACGAAGTATAGATGAAAATGTGAGGCGGCGCTATTGAGAACCCGTTCGCCGCGCAAATACTTTTATCCCCAAATAAAACTGCCATGTCCGTTTGAGGCCGGACATGGCAGGATAAAAATTAGTTGGGTGGGAAATTAAAACTGCACCGGGTTGACCTGTTCGGCCTGGTCGCCTTTGGGACCCTGGATTAATTCAAATTCGACCACCTGGCCTTCCGCGAGCGTTTTATAGCCCTGGCCCTGAATCGCTGAATAGTGGACGAAAATATCTCCGCCACCTTCCGGGTGTTCAATAAAGCCATAGCCTTTGCTGTTATTGAACCATTTTACTTTTCCTTGCTTTGTCTCTGTCATGGTGTGAAAGCCTCCTGACGTTGGCGATGACGAGCTTTAGTAGTTTCATTTGACTCGTCGGGTTAATACATACAACGTCCCGCTCGCTTGTTAAGCGACCTTCGCCTTGGCTTCGACTTGAAGCTGTGATTGGGGGGGGCGGGGCACTGCTACTACGGGTACTGCTGGTGTTTGCTACTACGGGATAAAAGCAAAAAGCCACGCTCGGAGAGACGTTGATAAAACTCCTCTCAAAACGCGGCTTAAACTGAATTGCAAAGATTGCGGGGACTAACACAACAGTACTTCTTTTTGGGTGCTGGCGATTGCCAGTCTGGTAAATCTTTAAAGCTTAAATTCTAATTATCTTTGGGTTTTACGTTTGAAATTCGCACACACTGACAGACTTTGCGAATGGTAAGCACAGGTCAAACCATTGTCAAGAGGGATTATTAGTTATCGCTCATTTTTGCCGAGGAACAATTGATTATAATTTTTAACCTGGCTAATTATCGGCTGAGCTTAGCGCATATTCGAAATCTTCGCCTGGTTTAGGAGCAAGCGGCTAAGCGGCTGGTGCTTCGGCTTTTTTACTTAATCCGCCCAACTGCACCATCATTGGCTCTTCTTTAGTTTTACCGAAGCGCTCCAGACAAACCAGGCAGGGATAATGCAATTGTTCTTTGCGCTCGGGGTCAAAAGACATCTCCAGTCTTTCCTGATGTACCTGATTGATTAATTTCATCAGGCGCGACAAGGTTGCGGGCAGGCTGTCACGGCGCAAATCACCGATTACGTCTTCGCCATCGTGATCGCCATCACGATAATTTGAGATTTGGCAGCACAGCGTCAAACGACCTTTGTAATCAATATTCAAATCATCCATTGTCAGCGGCGTGCAGCGCGGCAAATAATATTCTGTATAAAAGCCAATCGCCATTTCGATTTCGTGCCGGAATTCGCCGCGCAGACGGGCCACATCGCGTTCAACTCCACGCCACTCGCTGATGGGCAAAACCAGATCGTTGCTGAAATTGTGCTGCGTCGGATTCTGATGCACAAACACATGCTTTTTAATTTTGAGGTGGGCGCCCAGCAAGCCCAGTTGATCTATTTCGTGGCGATTGGCGCGGTTGATGGTCGAAATCATTCCCACGTCAATTCCTACTGCCTGACACGTCGCAATTGCCGTCACGACTTCGCGGTAAGAGTCTTTGCCGCGAATGCTGTCGTGCGTGGCTTCGGTCGCGCCGTCCAGACTGAAAGAAATGCTGGCAAGTTTGGCGCGGCGCGATTTGGGCGTCACGGCCTTTAATGTTTTAGCAAAATTCCGTCCGTTCGTCAGAAAATGATAGCCGTAACCGTGCCGGGCGATAATTTCGAGTGCTTCGCCGAATTTCGGGTGCATCGGTGGTTCGCCGCCGGTAATGGAGATGTGGTGATAGCCGAGCGGTTTCGCTTCGACCAGAATTTTCTCTAACAAATCAAGGGGCAAAAACAAATCGCTTTTGTCTCCTTCACCGCGATAAATATCCCGGAAGCAATGACCGCAATCCAGATTACAAACGTTATTCAGTTCAATTCCAATGCGTGGCATAAATATTCAGGCAGGGCAGCGAGACGATATTGTGTCAGGGGCAGGATAAAAAATTATTCTAGCTGGTGAGGGCTGAGAAAGCCAGTCATAATGCGGGCGGATTTTCAAGTGGACACAACCGATACTTTAGCCAGGGCAAAAGCAGGGGCCGATTCCTGGTTTTTGCAAAAGCCATGAAGACTCAATTGTGCCCACTTCAAAATCTCTCAACAGTTGACTGCTGCTAACTCCCCTCAATCCTTTTGTTCAATTTGCTGCTCGCTTAATTCCTGCTGCAGCCTTTCACGCAGCCACAGAATATCGGTTTTTAGCTCCGTGACGTATTCATATAATTGAGGCAACTGGTTGGTCGCGGCAAAATTGTAAAACACGACCTGACTGGGAATCTCTAACTCGGGATTCCTGGCGGGCTTTAAGGCTTGCTGATTTTTATTCACAACATTATCACCGAAAATCAAAGGCCTATTTGGAGCCGAGGTTATAATTTGTCCTTGTCCATTTTCGCAACCACTTCCCGGGCGCGGATCAGCGCGTTCTGTAAAAGGATTTCGTAATGCGCCAGGGTGCGGTTGGCTTTGGCTAATTCCAGCCGCAACGTTAAAATTTCGGCTTTAAGCTCAGCAATATATTCTTCGTCCTGCGGTGACTCCTTAATTTGAGGCGGCTTTTTCAGCAGCCCAAATTTTAGCAGGTTGTCAGACGCTCTGGTCGAATCATCGTCAGCGATAACAGGCTGTGCCGATTGTCTTGCATTGTTCATGAGGGGGAGACTCCAGTTTATTTTGACGGCGGAACGCATTAGGTTTGATTGCCAAATCCAGATGGCAAGGCGATTCTTTTTGGAGAATCATACTGCTGTTGCCTCGCCAACTGGATTTGCCGGACATTGCTTATCCGCAGAGTAGCTACGCAATGCCCGCTTTAGCACTAAATACAATCAAATGAGAAGCTCACCGGATTTTGCCGCCAGCCACACATACCACACGAAAAAGCACTTTGCTCCTTCGCTTTTTCTCAACGCTGCCGGTTCCGTTGCCTGGCTGGTTGACGATAAAATCAAGTGAGTTCCCATTCCATTAATAATGCGAATCCTCGCAAAACATCCCGACAAAAAATAAGCTAAGGCAATAAAATATTGCACTCCCTGGAGTCAGGCTATTTTTTATCAACATGAAAAGGATATTTGTGGATAAGGATAGCCTTACCATCTTCAGACAGCCCGTAAAGACTGACTATATAGTTGTCGCTGGCAATTGCATCGGCAGGTAGCTTTATGCTTATTAGCTGGGCAGGTTTTTGCCGGATTAGGGACAGTTTTTCCCAAGTTTTGACTGGTGTCCCCGCGCCAGTTTGGAGTACGACCTGATAGTGGCGATACTCCGCCGCGCTAAGTTCCAGTTGCAATTGCATTGTCGTAATGTTGGGCGCAAGCAGGAGCGTGACAGTCTCTTCAATCCCTCTGGTAGTTTCCGCTGACAATAAAAAAGTGATGCTCACAGGCTTCGACTGATTTTTTGTGGTGTGCTGAATCAGAGGCGGCGAAACAGATGCCGTCGGATGCCTGATATTATTGGTCGGAGTGCTGTCAGGTAAAGGTCGCAAGGGCGTTGGGGCTTCACGCTGCTGCACAATTTGATCGGTTATATTTGGTTGCGACGACTTGTTTGCGCCGTTCAGTTTCAGGAAATACCCCATCCCGCCAGCCAGAATTATAAGCGCTGTAATTGCCAGCGAGAAGCGAGTTGGAAAACGTACCTCGGCCCAAAGTTTGGCCAGCGACCAGTGCGGAGTGTTGTTTTGGCGCTGTAGTTTTTTTTCTGCAGCAAGTGTTTGACGAGCGGAGTCCAGTGTCTGAAGCAAAGCGCGAGATGTTTCCACCTTTTCACGTAAAGCCGGTAATTCATTCAGGCGTTGCTCGAATTTCTGGTGTTCCTGCGGCGTAAGTGTGCCGCGCAGATAATCGTCAATTAAATCATCACACGCGGCCCGCAATGTCATCAGGGCTTCGGGGTTGGCGAAGTACTCCTCTTCAATTGCTAGTTGCTCTGCCTCGGACAACTGCCCTAAAAAATAATCTTTGCTTTGCTCGTAACTTGCCATAACGACTCTAATCAAACAAATGCCGACGGCGACCTGCCCCGGGAGACGCCGCCGGTCAAGGAACTACTTATAACATCTACTAATGTGAGTTTTCAGAAAGTATCCCGTACAGGTTTAAGAAGCTGTTTGAAAACTTCAGAATTCTTTGCGCTGAAGGCGCAACGAGATGGTAGCCAGTGGCAAGACCGTCGAAGATGGTCGCCGCCTCTGGTACGAACCAGTAATGATCGGCGTCCTGAAGGGACGCAAGGATTCTTTGCGCCCCTTCAGGGCAATGGCATTGAATTAGTAGCGCAATCCAGCCATGGTTGCGACAGGTTGGCGCTGCGCCAAGCTTTAACTCGTACATCGCTATAAAAGTTGTAGATTAGGCTCTGCGAAGCGCAAAGCCTGTCGCAACCATGCTGGTTGCGCTACGCTTAATTCAATGCCATTGCCTCTTCAGGGCGCGTGAACCTAACGCTTCGTGTACCAGACATTTCACCTCTGGCTACCATATTTCTGCCTCTTCGCGGCGGAAAAGTATTCAGAAAGTATCCCGTAAAAATATGAAGTTGCTGTTTTACTTTTTTTCGTTAGCTCGCTGCATTGAGGCTTTTTCTCATACAATTCGCCAGCTTGCCACGCAGCAGCGTAGTTTTATTTCTGAGCGTTTTCAGCGAAATTCCAAAGCGCGTTGCTAAGGCTTGACGATGCTCAATTTTGACGGCACCAGCCGCCTGATAATACTCGCTGAGCAACTCCCGGTCTTTCGCTGACAAATTCTCAAGGCAGTGATATAAATGTTTCAGGCGTTGCTCAAACGCAACCTGTTCCTGTTTTCGTTCCATTAATTCCTGTGGATTTGGCGTCAGGTTTTTCTCGTGGGGAACTATTTCGTCCAGTTGTTGTAACTTTGCTGGTTTAGCTAATATTTCACGCCAGATATTGCGTGCAAAACCGTAAAAGTAGCTGGTGGGATTTTGGGCAAAAATTTCTGCGCCGTCGCTTAACCGGCTGGCCACGCGATTGAAAGTTTCGTCGGTTAGCTCATCGGGATTCGCGGCTCCACGACAGGAAAAAAAAGTAATCAGCGCCCAGCGAATGTGCTCATACATTTCCGCCGCAGCCATTCGATCAGGGTTCAGCGCAAAGAGTAATTGATCAAATTTCTCCTGCGTTAATTGCGTATGCTTTTTTGTTTTGGGCAAAGAACCATCATCCATGTTTCATCTTCCCGGCAATATTGAAGGTCAGCGCGATGATTTTGTATCGGCCCAATCGAAAATCATCACTCACAAGGTTATTTATATTAGTCTCTAAATTAATTGATGAACCTATCACCACTCACCTTGTAATGTAAATGCTGCCCAATAATATGGTGCGTTCCATTTTTTATCGTTCATCATTTCGAGTTGTGCCGCTCGCAGGGCAGCCGCAGGTAACAGTTTCTTTTCCCCCAACATCCCCTGATAAAAATGCTTCATCAATTCCGCCGTCGCATTGTCGTTGACCTGCCACAGGCTCGCCATCACACGTTTAGCTCCCGCGTACATAAACCCGCGCGTCAATCCCATCAATCCTTCACCTTTGACCTCTTTGCCCAGGGCTGTTCGACATCCACTGAGTACGACCAGTTCGGCATTGAGCTTGAGATTGAACGCATCCAGCGTCGTAAGAAATCCGTTCTCGGTTCCGCCTTCCCGATTTACCTGCGAAAGCAACAGACCGGAAAGCTCAGGATGGGTTTCATCCAACAAACCATGCGTAGCGAAATGTACAAAACGGTATTGGTCTAAATCGCCATGCGTCGCTGTTTTATAACTGGCGTCAAAATCCAGCGCGGCTTTGCGTTCGTCAGGCGCGACCAGCGCCAGAATCGCTTCTGCTTCGACGCGGCTGGCAGGTAGGCGCGGAATGAAGGTTTCACCGTCCTCAGCTACCTCATCAACAGTGCGTAACAATTCGGATATCGGAACCGTGCGAGTCGTAACGCCAGACTGTGGGCGCACTTGCTGTTTATGTAAGTCGAGGCGCTCATCATATGAATCGAAAATCGGGTCAGCTAGTACCACGAGCGTTTTTGGTGCCGGCTTTCGCTCTGCCAGTATGCGCCGCTGCACTGCCAGCGTCGAAGCCGACGGCAGGCTGATGATCTCGTGATCTGCGACTAATGGTTTCGAGTTTTGAGTTTCGCGTTTCGTGGTTTGCAATTTACTATTTTCCCCTCGAGACTCAAAACCCGAAACCCGCAACTCTTCACCTCCAGGCGAAGGTAGTGCTGCAAATGGTACATATTGCAACATCCCACTTTTGACGATCATTAACCGTTTGTTACCCAGCAAACTCGCCGCTGGTTGGAGCAACATCCTGCTCAGTTGTGCGGCGGCTTGTTCGTAATCGTGTTTGTTCCGCTGCAGCCATGCTTGTTTCTCAGTCATACTGGGGAAGACTTTCGGCTGGTGACTGCGTGCTAACGATTCATAAACCTGCCGGGCGGTCTGCTCAATGACAGCACGGTCAGGCAGAATGAATGTATGTAGGGCATTCAGTGCGACAACGAAAAGAAAGCTCCGTTCTTCGCCTAATTCGTATTCGAGCAACAAGGTATCGCGGTCGAGCACTTGTTGCTGGATTTCGGCAAGTGTCAGCGTTGCAGGCGCTGTCAACGTGGCG
Source organism: Blastocatellia bacterium (assembly GCA_043719385.1). Classification (GTDB taxonomy): domain Bacteria; phylum Acidobacteriota; class Blastocatellia; order RBC074; family RBC074; genus JAFDVL01. Next base: position 8,122 of record JAYSTY010000079.1, read on the forward strand.
GACTGTGGGTTGTGGTCACGGATTTGTATGGTCACCATTTCCAGTTCCGCCAGTGATGAAGACAGTTCGTGGGCAACCACTTCACGACGCGGCGTCACCGGACTGAGCCGCAACCACACTTGTTCATTGGTAAGAGCAGCGATGTCTTGACGCAATTGATCTGCCCGTTTCGTCAGCGCTGGTGCAGGATCGGTAAACGGCAAGAGGCGCTTCTCACTCAACAGTTGCCGCAGGGCGCGGGCGCGGGACGTTTCGCTGGCGTGCAAAGCCGCTGCGTCGTATCCTGCCGTTGCGTCGCGCTCGTGCAAATGCACCAGCAGGTCGTTGCGTAATTCATCTGCCTCGTGTTCCATCGCCTGAAAACTGGCACGCGCATCATCCATCGGAATCTGGCTGCGCAGGCCTTCGATAATCCGCAACGCCTGCTCAACACCTGTCAGCGCTTCGTTCAGCTTCCCCTCGTCGTGTTGCAACCGCGCCAGTGCGATCAGTGCCGTAGACAAATAGCGCGGGCTTTCGGCACCCGCCACCTCAATCACACGCGTATAAGCCTGATGCGCTTCTTCCCTGCGTCCTAACTGAACATACAACCGCCCCAGTGTAGTTAAGACATCAGCCTGTCCGATCCCCAATCCCACACGCTCCCAAACCGCCTCTGCCTGCTTGTGATAAGCAACGGCTTTTTGCCATTCACCCAGCTTCTGCCAGGCCAGCCCGGTCTGCCACAAAACCTGTCCGTTTACGAAAACATTGATTGCTTGTCGCGCAAGCGTGAGTGCCTCATCCAAATAAACCAGCGCCTGACGCGGTTCGCCTCGCCCTACCAGCGCCATGCCTAAAAGCAGTAACACGTCTTCACGATAGACGCGATCCCACTCGTCGGTTCGCCCGGCTGCGGCGGTGGGTAGCAATTGACGGCACAGGTTTTCTGCTTTTTGCCATTCACCCGCTTTGATGTAGGCGTATGTCCGTAAATAGTGGCTGAGGCGCATCCCCTCTTCGTCGTGCGTAGTCTGCCAGATCAGCAGGGCGCGGGTATACGCCGCCGTCATTCCCCGAATGTCGCCGCTTGAGTAATTCAGCATTGCCAGACGTGCCAGGCTGGTCGCTGCGGCGCGTTTCGTTCCAGCCTGCTGAAAAGCCGCGATGGCCTGTTGGTAAGCGGATTGTCCGGCACGGTGTTGGCTGAGCATATACAAACTGCGTCCGGCACGATCCAACATGTACCCGGCGCGTTCCGGCTCGCCCAACGCCAGCCAGCGCACAGCGGCTTCACGGCCTTTTGTAGCGGCTTGTTGTAAAGCAGATTTTTCCTGCTGACGATACAAGCTGACGACTTCCCAATCGAGGATATGCAGGGCGAAACGTTCCCTGTCCGCCGCCGTCGCCGCGTGTTTTTCCAGCAGCTTTAATTGGTATTTTGCGGCGGTTGTCTGGCTGCGTTCCGGCGCGATGCGGATTAAATATTTCGTCGTCTTCTCCGCCACAATATCTAATTTTTTCAGGTCAGGTGAATCGGCATCGCTGATGGCGGCGATCAATTCGTTCTTTTCGGAGATGAGCGCGAGACTGAGCCTGGCTTTGCCTGACTGCAATTCCACGCGTGCGTATTCGCCTGCTGCGAGCGTGAGGTGATAGACCTGATCTTCACCGGTCGTTAGTTCACGGTCAATTGATTGGTTAGCTTCGAGCGGAGTGATTTCTTGTGCGCTTTGACCATAGCCTGGTAAAAGCGCAAGCAAGAAAACAACGATAAAAGCAAAAGAAACCTGAGCAGAAGGCTTCAAGCTTAACATTTTTTCTTTCCTTCACCTGGGGGGTAACTGGTTATTACCTGCACTTCGGCCCGGGGGTTATTGGTGCAGGTTTGAATTTGTTATCACGCAAAAGCTGTTGTCAGCGGGGATTCTATGCTGGTTAGTTGAGTCGCGCAAGTGTAAAGATTCAGGCAAAATGAGCGATCAGCCGCTGTAACTCTTCAATGAAACTATTCACCAGTAAGCTGATATTTTTTTGCTCGAACTGTCCGCGGGCATAGTTCAATTGAAATTCTAACGCCTCATAATTCATCGCTCCCGTGACAGAAATCGCTACGCTGCGTTCGTTGTGCGGAGCTTGTTCGATGCCGACAGATTCTTTGGCGGGTTGCCACCAGCCTTCACCCGTGAGATTTTCCAGGTATTTGAAACTTACTTTGGGCGCAGAGAGTTCGCTCAATTCGGTGCGGGCTTTTTTATCTGCGCCATAACGTAACAGGCCAAAGCCGATCCCCTGATTGGGAATTGATTGCAACTGTGATTGTAAAATTCGCAAGGCTTCGTGCGCTTCTGTCACCTGCCTGATTTTGAAGAACGCCGGAATTTTAGTCGTAAACCAGCCAATCGTTCGGGACACATCTAAATTAACCAGCGGGTTGGCGCGTCCGTTTCGTTCCAGTTCGATTAAGACTGAGCTTTCGCCCGACCAGCGCGCGACAGACATCACCAGCGCCGTCAAAATAATTTCATTCAACCCGGCTTCCGCTGCCAGCGGAACGTGATTGAGCAGCGCCTGGGTTTCCTGTTTATTTAACGAGACGAAACCCCGATCAATTGAGCCGTAAGTATTTTTCTGTTCCGGCGCATCAACGGGCAAAGCGGAGACCTGATTTGTTTCCCACCAGTAATCCAATTCGTCTTTTATTTCGGGCTGTTGTGACAGCCTGGAAAGCTGTTCGACCCATTCCTGCCAGGGCGTTGTTGGCGCGGGTAAAGAAGGCGTTTCCCCTTTGGTGATTTGTTGATATACCGTCAGCAAATCAGCCAGGAAAATCCGTAGCGAAGGCTCATCGCCCAGCAAATGGTGAAAAATAACCAGCAGGCGATCCGTGGGAGCCGCTCCGAGATCAAAATAAATAACGCGCCATAATGGCCCTGCGGCTAAGTTCAGATTCATTTGTGCATGGGCCGCTGTTTCTTCAATCGTGCGGCGCTGGCTCTTGGCCCATTTCGCCGAAAGATCAAGATATTCCAGCGCAATTTCGTCAGGCACGGCGGCCTCCTCTGGTTCCCATCCCTGTTCCGTTTGCCTGAAACGCACGCGTAAATTGTCGTGGTGTGCCTGCAAATATTTAAGCGCCTGTTCCAGCGGTTGCCGTTCCCATTTCTCCTTAATTTCTACCAGCAGCGAAATATTCCAATGCTGCGGCTCCAACGGATGTTGCGCAAAAAACCACTGCTGCATTGGCGCGAGCAATGATGATTCGGATTCGGATTTGGCCTCCGGCGCTGGTGGCAGTTCCGGTATCAGTGAAAATTCGAGTTCGGAATCCGACTCTGGCGCTGGTGGTAGTTCCGGTGTCAGTGAAAATAACGAGAGATCAAATTCAGTGGCAACTTCAGGTTCCGGGGCGGGGTCAATGATCGCGTCCGGGACTGATTGTGGGAACCGCGCCAGAGGAATTCGCCAGGGATTATGTTCACTGAATTGAAACCAGTTTTCGGTGGTGGCCAAAGTCTTTGCCAGACTGGCCTGGGAAATAATAATCGGAGCTTTTTCAACCCCTGATGGAGCGGAGTAAAGCAAACAAGCCGGATGTTCATCGCTGACATCCCCGGCAAAGCTTTCGGCTGTTTCGAGTGCGATTTCATCCCAGTCGTGATCCAGACACAAAATGACTGGCAGGCGAAATAACGCCGGATCGCCAGACCCGTTATTTTCCGCTTTGTGGCCGGCTTTATGCCAGATGATCGTTGCCAGTCGTTGCTGGGTTAACAACACATAAGGCGCTACTTCCTCAATGGCGTGCTGTAAAATAGCAAGCGGATCGGCAGGATTCAGCGGCAGATATGCGCCCCCGGCTTTTAAAATTCCCATCACGCCAATCATCATTTCAATGGATGGTTCCAGATATAAACCGACCGGCGCTTGTGGGGCAATTCCGAGCCGCCGCAGGTAACGAGCAAGCTGGCTGGCACGAATATCAAGCTCCCGCCAGGTCAAAGTTTTGTCATTGAACGTGACGGCTATTTCATCAGGAGTCTGTTGCACCTGCGCTTCAAATAATTCATTGACCGAGCGTTCAGAATTAATCCAGTTGACCCAGCCTTGTTCGTCCTCAGGTTTTTCCTGTGTGAATGTTGGGCTGGGCGGTGGCGTGGAAGCGCTCAGCGGTTCTTCATTCAATTGGAGCAGCTCGGCTAGTTTTTGGTGTGGAGCAGTCAGGAAACTTTCAATAATGCCAAGCAACTTAATTGCCGATGAGGTGGGCGCAATGATTGGTTGCCCGGCTTGTTTGCTGATGCTGACGGTCGTCATTATCTGACTTAATTGCGGAAGCTGCAGGTCACAAATTTCTAAACTGGCAACGGGCTGATTAATTTCCAGTTCAACTTTTGGTTCAGCCACTACGACTTCGCTGGCAATTAGTATCGTCTCCGGCTCCAGACCGCTCCACTTTTGAATTTGCGCAAGAGAACTATATTCGTAAGTGCGTAGCTCGTCTCGTTGCCTTTGAATCTGCGTCAACCATTCACTAACGGTTGCCTGCGGATTAATTTGAACACGTAACGGCAACGTATTGGCGAATTGTCCGATCAGACGATCAGCCCCGGCAAGTTCTTTGGGACGGCTGGGGACTCTGATGCCAAAAGCCACGTCCTGTTGTCCGCTATGGCGACTGAGCAGCAAAGCCCAGGCCCCATAAAATATTGTTTCGAGCGTGAGTTGAGTTTTTTCTGCCAGGTCTTCAAGCGCAGCAAAGGTTTCGTCCGGGAGCGATAAAAGAATTTCGCCTTTTTCGAGGGGGAGCGAGGCCTCGGGCGTAAAGCCCTGAAGCTGTTTTTGCCAGAATTCTTCCGCCTGCCCGGAATTTTGTTTTTTGAGCCAGTCCACGAATTTTCGCGCCGACGGTGGGTGCGGTAAAATCAGGTTTTGGGCCTGATGAATTGCTTCGTAATACGCCAATACCTCACTCAGGATAATTGTGAGCGAAGTTCGATCAAGTAATAAATAGTGATATGTCCAAATCAGGTAATAACGATTTTCGCTCATTCTCAGCAGAGTTAAGCGCCAGAGTTGGGGATTTTTTAGCAGGAATTTCTCCTGTCTGTCGGACTGTAAAAACTCACTGAATCTTGTTCCCTGTTCGGTTTCCGGCACGCCGCGCCAATCCTGCTCTTCAAAATCCACCAGGACGTTGCGATTAATTACCTGCACCGGTTCTTTCAAATCGCCACTGACAAATGTTGTTCGTAAGCCAAACTGGCGATCAGACACTTTTTGCCACGCCCGCTTAAAGGCGGCGACATCTATCTGACCATTCAGGACACAGCCAAACTGGGTGAGCCAGAAACTGCCATCGCTCGCACGTTCGCTGGCTGCCAGTAAATATTTCTGGACCGGGGTAAGGTGGAAAAATTCTTCGATTTGCTTAGGGTTCATCGGCTCGCGTTAACTGCAATTATTTCAAACTAATAAAATGAGAATTATTGGTCATGCAAAGAAAATGGGCTAGACTGAACGCTGTCCTAGCTAGTTTATTTGATTTGCCCGTTTCTAACCAAAGGTTTTTTGACCAAAAAGCGCTAAAAAATAAATATCAAATTTGATTGTATGATATTTATTCTGTGCGCAGTAATGTTTGTTTATGTATCCCAAAGGCAATTTATTCATCCCGGCACCGCACGGTCAACTGGAAATTATTTACCGACCGGAAAATCCGTTGTCTGAACGCGCCGCCATCGTTTTGCATCCCAACCCTTTGCAGGGCGGAACAATGCACACCAAAGTAGTTTTTCGGACGGCGCGGGCCTTACAAAATGCGGGGTATGAAACCCTGCGCTTTAATTTTCGCGGCGTCGGTCACAGCACCGGAACCTTTGACAATGGCAGCGGTGAAGCCGAAGACGCCAGCATTGTGCTGGATTATTTATTGAGCAAATTGCCGCACGCGAGCGAAGTTCTGGTCGCCGGATTTTCCTTTGGCTCGGCGGTTGGGATCCGGTTTGGGTGTGCCGACAACCGTGTGCAGCGCGTAATTGCCATTGGCGCTCCAAACAAAATGTATGAGCGGACGACTTTGTTGCAATGCGCGAAACCAAAGCTGTTTATTCACGGCACAGAAGACCAGATTGCGCCGCTGGCTCCGATTGAAGAGATGATTCTTTCGTTACCGCCGGAAAATAATTGTCACTTAATAAAGATCGAAGGCGCGGGCCATTTCTTTGAAGATAAGCTGGATGAACTGATGCAGGTCGTCACGGATTTTGCCGCGTTCACAAACTAGATTTTTAAGCACCGTACCGCGAGCCGTAGCGAGCCGGGTTTTATACACTTTTCCGAACAAGAAACTAATGATGGAAGAAATTTTTGGCCCCAATGGTCTCATCGCTAAACATCATCCCGATTACGAATATCGTCCCGGCCAGGTGGCCATGGCGCAAGCCGTAGCCGATGCCCTCACCCTCAAAAATCATTTACTGGTTGAGGCTGGCACTGGGACGGGCAAAACGCTGGCGTATCTGGTTCCGGCCATTGCGCTGGGCAAACGCGTCATCATTTCGACGGGAACAAAAAATCTCCAGGAACAATTGTTCCTCAAAGACCTTCCTTTTCTGCAAAAAATTCTGCCGCGTCCGTTCAAGGCTACTTATCTTAAAGGGCGCTCAAATTATGTTTGCCTGTTGCGCCTGGGCCGCGCCGAGATGAGTCCGGTTTTAGAAGGCCTCGACGAAGTAGACCATTTTGATACTGTGCGGCGCTGGGCTTATGAAACCGAAATCGGAGACCGGGCAGAACTCGCTACGCTGCCTGACAACATTGGGTTTTGGCGACATATTGATGCGCGTTCGGATACTTGCATTGGCTCAAAATGTCCGAACTTTGACCCGTGTTTTATTACCAAAGCGCGCCAGGCCGCCGTCGAATCTGACATCGTGATCGTGAATCATCATTTATTTTTTGCTGATCTGGCTTTGCGGGGCAGAGATTACGGCCAGGTGTTGCCGGATTATTCCGCCGTGATTTTTGACGAAGCACATCAAATCGAAGACATTGCTTCGACTTATTTCGGCTCTCAGGTTTCAAGCTATCAGGTCGAAGATTTAGTCCGTGATATTTCACGGCTGATGATTAGCGATGTTGCGGCGGCAATGGAATTAACCAAAGCCTCAGCGCGTGTGACGCGTTTTGCCGATCAATTCTGGCTGAGCTTTTTAGGGCAGGATCGCCAGGCTGCAATCCCGATCACGCTGAATGGTGATGGACGTTTTGCGATCAGACAGCAAATGTTTGTTCGTCAGGTGCGCAAAGGACAATTCGAGCCAACGCCCATCGGCGAACGTTTTGGCACCTTCAAAAATGCGCTGGCACGCTTGAAAAGTGCGCTTGAAGTCGTCAAAGACCCGCCGTCAGAAATGGACGCCGTGCTGCGCCGCGTCGAGCAAATTTTGTTTGATGTAGAATTTATTATTCTCGGTGATGATCGCAATTTTATTTACTGGTGCGAACGGCGTGGGCGCGGCGTGTTTTTGCAGGCGACGCCGATTGATGTTTCCGGTTTGCTCAACGACAAGCTTTTCAATATGCAGGGCGAAAATAAAGTCGAAAGCGTGGTGCTGACTTCGGCGACCCTAACCAGCGGCGGCTCGTTTGAATTTATCAAGGATCGCTTGGGCGTTGAGTCGGCGGACGAGTTAATTGCCGAATCAAATTTTGATTACGAACGGCAGGCGCTGTTTTATTTGCCGCCCAACATGCCCGATCCACGCGACGGAAAATTCACGCCCGCCGCCGCCGCCGAAATCGTCAAAATTCTCAACGCGACAAAGGGGCGGGCATTCGTCCTTTGCACCAGTAATAGTTCGATGGAGATGTTGCGCGATTTGGTCGCCGCCGAGGTTGACTTCCCAATTTTCAAACAGGGCGAAGGCTCGCGGACAGGTTTGCTAGAGCAGTTTCGCAAAACACCGAACGCCGTGTTATTCGCTACCTCAAGTTTCTGGCAGGGCGTAGATGTGCGCGGCGATGCGTTGTCCTGTGTGATTATTGACAAGCTCCCGTTCGCCGTGCCGTCCGATCCGGTGATTGCGGCGCGGCAAAGATTTATTGATGACACAGGCGGCAACAGCTTCAATGATTATTCAGTACCATCAGCCATTATTGCGCTCAAGCAGGGGCTGGGTCGGTTGATTCGCAGCGCGACAGATCGCGGCGTGCTGTCAGTCCTCGATCCGCGCCTGACGACTAAAGCCTACGGTCAGACGTTTTTGAAAAGCCTGCCGCAATGTCGCGTGACACAGGATATTGAAGAGGTAGAAAAGTTTTTTGCTGGCTGAAAATTCGCAGACGAATAAAATATCCAATAAACTTTAGTTTGTTGCGGTTTCGCAATCAAGCCACAATTGACGTACCTGCAAATCGGCTCTACGAGGTTACGCGCAACAATTTTTCAAGCCACTTTCTTGCGTGGATAGAGATGTTGGAAAGAAGGCGAATAACTCTCAATCTTTCGCATCGCTGCGGAATCAAATACTTTTTCGTCACAATTAAGGCATTCATGAAATTCCAGAAGAGGGACAGTATAATCAATCCCTTTTACTGATCGCTGTAAATTTCGTCGTACTTTTTTGATTTTATCGCTTCCACAAGTTGGGCAAATTGTCAGGTTCTTCATAATAAAGTTTTTCGCTTCATTAACTCGCCGCCAATTCCTCTTCCAACAACTGGCGCTCGTACAAATCAGCGTATTCACCGCCAAGCCGCATTAATTCTTCGTGTGTGCCGCGTTCGACGATGCGTCCGTGATCCAGTACGCAAATCAGATCGGCATCTTTCACAGTTGAAATCCGGTGCGCGACGATTAACGATGTACGGCCTTTCATGACGCCGCGTAATTCGGCCAGGATTTTTTCTTCGGTGTAGGTGTCTACGGCGGAAAGCGCGTCGTCGAGAATCAGAATCTTGGGTTCGCGGATGATGGCGCGGGCGATGGCCGTGCGTTGTTTTTGTCCGCCGGAAAGTGTGATGCCGCGTTCGCCGACGAGCGTTTCGTATTGCCTGGGGAAGCCGTTGATGTCGTCGGCTAAACCTGCGACAGCAGCGGCGCGGGCGATTTTTAGCGGCTCGGATTTGTCGACACCAAACGCGATATTTTCGGCAAGTGTTTCGCTGAACAAAAATGTTTCCTGTGTGACGTAACCGATATTTTCGCGTAAGTGTTGCAAAGGAATTTCACGAATCGGCACACCGTCAATCAACACCATTCCCGGCGCAGCATCAAGCAGTCGTGGCACTAAATTCATCAACGTAGATTTGCCCGAACCGGTGCGTCCGATGAAGGCTACGGTCTGTCCAGGCTCAATGGTCAAATTGATGTCGCGCAAAACCTCCGGCGTAGATTCAGAATACCGAAACGTCAAATCACGAAACTCAATGCTTCCCTTCGCCCCCTCGCCCCGTCTCCCCGTCGCATTCTCTTCATCACGGATCGCCGGTTCCACCTGCATAATTTCGTGCATGCGTTTCAAACTCGCGGTTCCACGTTGCACCAGATTTGTCACGTAACCCATCGCAATCAGCGGCCAAATCAATTGCTCTAAATACAAATTGAACGCCGCGAAATCTCCGAGCGACATCTTGCCCAGCGCAGTTTCGCGTCCGCCGTACCACAAAATCGCAGCGAATCCGAGGCCAATCAAAAATTGCATCAGCGGACGAAAGACAGCGGACAGCTTCACTAAATCCAAATTGCGATCAACATATTGCTGATTCAGTTTGTCGAAATTACTTATTTCTGATTGCTCTTGCGCGTAGGCACGAATGACGCGAACACCGTTCAGGTTCTCCTGCGCACGCGCGGAAATGTCTGAGAAAAATTCCTGAATTTTTTCAAAGCGGACGTGAATTTGTTGTCCGAACCATTTCACAGTTAATGACACCAGCGGCATTGTAATCAATAAAATCAATGTCAGTTTCCAACTGATCGTGAACATAATCGGGATCACAATCAGACAACGAAAGAGCGTACCTTCGCCGTACATAATCGCAGGTCCGACAATTTGGCGAACTGCTCCGAGGTCATTCGTAGACCGTGCCATCAGGTCTCCGGTGCGATTGTCCTGATAAAATTGCAATGGAAGTTTTTGCAGATGGGCATAAAAATCATTGCGCAAATCGTATTCGATAAACCGCGACATGTTGATCAGCGTCCGGCGTTGCAGATACAAAAAACAGCCGCTGATAATGCTGGCACAAACGATCAACAAGGCGTGATGAAAAATAATTTCCGACGTGACGCCATTCGTTTTTAAAGCATCAATTGCTTTGCCAACCTGATTAGGAACGAAGACGCTGAAGATCGTCGAGCCGAGTACAAACAACGTACCAGCAATTAAACGCCAGAGGTATTTTTTTTGATAGCTGAGCAACCACGCGTTGCCGGTTGGGTATTTTGTCATAAATAAATTTGATCTTTGGTCTTGGGACTTTGCTCTTTGTTTTTGGTTTTCCCCAAAGGTCAAAGATCAAAGTCCTAGGACCTTTCACCGCTACATCTTTTATCTTTCTTTCAATGATCGCGCTACTAAGCCAAGTCCGCCGACCAGTAAAATCAGGATCGTCAGCACATTGAACAAGCTCTGGTTGTGAAAATAAACATTCAAATTAGCGATGATCCCGACGAAGATAATAATTGCGCCGCCAAAGGTCAGCAGCCATCCGACCTTCGATTTGCCATTGAAAAACAGCATCCCGATTCCTGCCAGCAACGGAAACAGCGACATCCCAAATCCGTTATAGCCGTAAATCATCCACGGCGAAGTGTACACATTCACGTTTTGCAGGAAGAGATATCCGCCCGCAATCGCCATCGCCAAGCCAACCAAAAACGTCCCGACACCGCCCGAAGTCCCACCCGCTCCACGCTTCTTTTCGACCGGCTCCATTTGTTGATCGAACATGCTTTGATAGTTCTCGTAATCCTGCTTTTCCTTATCTTTTAGCGCCATTGATAAACCTCTCTGTTATCGGAATTATTCGGGATGTTGCGAATCGGCAAAAAGCATTCTAACTTGTGGTGAGCAATGAAACAATCCACACTATTTTCCAAACTCGAAGCCGAAGCCGCCGCCTGCATTATTTGCGAAAGAATGTGCGAACGCCGCGCCGTGCTGAGCAAATTAAACGGGTTGCTCACACCGAAAATTATGTTCATCGCCGAAGCGCCGGGGCGCAATGGCGCAGACCGGACGCGCATTCCTTTTCACGGGGACGCTTCGGGCAATACATTTGAAAAATTGCTGGCTTCAATAGAGCTTAAGCGGGAAGAAATTTTCATTACGAATACAGTGCTTTGCTCGCCGCGCAAACCGAGCGGCGCAAATGACAAGCCGACGAAAACTGAAATTCGTAATTGTTCGGATTTTTTGCGGCGCACGATTGAAGTGATCAATCCGCCGCTCATCGCTACACTGGGAGCTGTTGCGTTGGAAGCACTGAAATTAATTGTCCCACATGACTTCACACTGAAAAAATCCGCCGCACAAATCTTACATTGGAATGGGCGAAGGCTCGTGCCGTTATATCACCCAAGCCCGCAGGTGTTGATTACAGTACGATCCCTCGCGCAACAGATGGAAGATTTTCAGGTGCTTAAATTTTAGCGCACATTTGCAGGCAGAAGCATTACCTAAACTGGCTGTGGATACCGCGCCTGATAATCTGTTTGATGGGAAAAGCCGGCGTGTTGATAAATTCGCATGGCGACGTTTTCGTCCGGCTCGACGGCCAGACATAACACTTGTTGCTTGCGCAAACGCCGATGAGTAAGTTCGACCACACATTCCTGGGCAATGCCGCGTTGCCGATAATCGGGATTCGTCCAGATTCCTTCCAGATAAATTACGTCCGGCGTCACACTTTGCAACTCAGCTTTGAAAACAATGGTGTCCTGTTCAAGCTTGATCCACGTCCGTCCGCGTTCAATCCGTTCCAGCACACGGCGACGAAATCCTTCCGGGTCGCTTTGCCGGGGGTCAGTGCCAGTAGCTTCAATAAAAGCTGTGGCCTGAACTTCCACTACGGCTTCCAGGTGCTCTGGCGTGGCCTGTAAGAGTTGGAACTGGCGAATGGGTTGGGCGGGCTTTTCGCACACATACCAGTAAAAATCGCGCTGCATTTTCAGTTCCTGTCCCGGCGTTGCGTAATGCTGCCAAAACAGTTCGACCTGATGCTGTGGGCCAAAGATGACAGAAGTGCGAACCCCGGCGGTGGTGGCGGTGTGAGCCAAAGCGGGGATCGCTTCATCCGGGGCACAAAACATGATTTGATGTCCAATCAGGGCAATGCCCGCCAGTTTGTCATGCGCAAAATAGCCGTAGAAACGTCCTCGCAAAGCAGGCGAAGTCAGGCCATGATCGGTGATTAACGATTCCAGATGAACGCCCTGGCGCGGATATTCTGTCAGCAGGGCTAACGCCTGCCGATAATCAAGTTCGTCTAACTCGCGCACCTTCACGGTGGCGGCGGATACCTCAAGCGAGGCGAACTCGGCGATAGTTTTGTAGGCAGGCAATGAATTCATAAATGCACTCTCTTTGGGATACTTTAACAACCAAGGGAATTAACGCGTCTCTTACCAATCACTCCAGCGTGTTAATGCGGTTATGGTGCTGGTAACATGCCTGCGGTGTTATCTCCGGTTGGAATATAGGACGCGAAAGCATCGCCTAGAACCACGCCATCACCTAAAATCACACCGTCGCCCAAAATGACCCCTTGCCCTAACGATGCGCCATCACCCAGTATTACGCCATTACAGAATAATGTGCCATCACCCAGAATCACTCCATTGTTGGTAATCACGCCGTTGTAAAGCGTCACTTTGGATGTCGTCAGTGTGCTGGAAAGAGTGAATTGCCCGCCTACCATTGACGTAGCATCGCCCAGGATAACACCATTGGCATACATCCCCTGCCATTTGGTCATCAATTCGATACCGTTCAGAAAACCGTAATTTGTAATAACTCCCTTACTCCAATAACAGGTTTCACTGTTAATGACGCTGGATTGCGATGAAGGCAACCCAGCCGTGAGCAGGGCGTTGCCATTGCTGGTGGGAAGCGTCGTTTTGACCAACCTTGCCACCCGGACGGCGCCGTCCACATTGAGTTCGCCTGCGCCCTGTTCGAGCGTATTGAAGCCTGGCAGCGGCTGGGCGGTGTACATCAAAATCGCTTTGATCAGATTCGGCGTCAGATTCGGATTCTGTTGGAGCAAAACTGCAGCGGCTCCTGCTACCACCGGCGCAGCCATAGATGTGCCGCTGAGATACATTAATTTGTCCGTAGCGGTTGTATTAGTGCCTGTCCGCAGGGTTGTAAATGTTCTCGCCAGGGTATTTTCCTGACCATTGTAATAAGAGCGCGCGCCAATCAACTTATTGCCTGGTGCAAGCAGGTCAGGCTTGATCAGATTGTCGTATTTTTTGACACTGTTGACGACTGTATAACCACGTGTCGGCCCACGTGAACTGTACGTGGCGACCGTATCATCGGAACGATTTGGTGTCCCATAAGTATTGGCTGCACCAACCGTAATGATGGAAGGTTCAATGCCAGGGGAATGGATGCCCCCATAGAGTTTATTTCCCAGCAGGTCTTTGCCAACATTACCTGCCGCTGCGACAACGACGATGCCTGCATTCCAGGCCCGGCGTGCAGCCAGACACAAAGGATCGGTTTTGTAACTGTCTTTGGCTGGTGTCCCCAAACTAAGATTGATGACACGGATGTTGTACGCTGCTTTATTCGCCACACACCAATCCAGCGCGGCAATGACATTACTAACTGATCCCAGTCCCAGATCATTCAGCACACGAAGGCTGATTTGCTCTGCGCCTGGTGCGCTGCCTTCATAATCATAAGTTGACGAGATATAGCTTGCGCCCAACAACGTCGCAACGTGGCTGCCGTGTCCGTAAGGATCGCCGTTGATCGCCTGGCCGGTGAAATCTTTTTGGTAGTAGACTTTGGAATAGGTTGGGCTATTGGTAGTCAGTTTGTGATCCGGTTGAATGCCGCTATCAATCACGGCGACACGGCTGCCAGTACCGACCAGCCAGGTAGAGGGGTTGGTATCGCCCGCATCGCTGATGCCCGGATTGAGAAAACCGATGGTGTAATTCACGTGACCAAACGAAGAGACAACGCGATCCGGGCTGATATACGCGATACTGCTTTCCGCCGCGATTTGGCGAATGGCGTTGCGCGGCGCTTCAATCACAACCAAACCCGTCTGATCCAGCTTGCGACTGATCCGTCCGCCCAACATCGCGAGCTTTTCCTGTAGCACAACGTCTGGCGTAGAGGCTTCCATCTGCACGATGAAAGTTTGTTTTTCTTCTGCCGCAACCTCGGTGCTGGGAATCGTTACGCCTTTGATTTTCACCGCACCCAGAGCAGAACGGTTCTGACCTTTGCGCTGTGCCTTTTGTTCCAGGCGGTTCTGGCGGATTTTGCCCAGAGTGAGCGAAGTACTCTGACTTCCCTGGTCGTCCTGTTCCAACATCTCTTCCAGATCAGGGGCGAGCTTTGGCCCTTTGTTCAGTTTTTGACTGGTACGCAATTCCCTGAGGGTTTGCGTCTGGGGAGTGTTACCAAAGGTCGTACCGGGTAAGGCAAGAAGAATGACAAGCGTAAGAGAAAGGAAGTTTTTCATAGTGTTTTCACCTCAGTCAAAAACGATTCAAAAGTGACAGGCCAAATAAACACGACAAGTTTTTAGAAATGATGATTAGTTTCTGATAGTCGCCGTGACAATTGGAAAGAACCCTGCATTCACACTGCCACGACATCACGGAGCAGCGTCTTTGCAAGATTTCTGACAAACCATTCCGTCATTAGCAGATATTTTGGCGCTCTTGTTCTTCACTGTGCGTTAGAAAATAATGCCCGGAGTCGGAGATTTTTTTCTTCTCAACGTTTTTCACGGGCGCAGAGTAGTTATCAATGACAGAGCAGGATGGAGGTTAAAAGATGAGCAGCAACGTTGCCGACATCGCTCTTGTGATGGATCAATTTTCTCAGAGCAGTCGTCACCGCACACAACCTGACGCAATCATCGAACGCGCCCGCAGCGGTGACGCCGCAGCCTTCGATCAATTGATGATGGCACATCAGCAACGCGTCATGGCTACGGCGTGGCGGATGCTGGGCAATCGTGAAGATGCCCGCGATGCGACACAGGAAGTGTTTTTGCGGCTCTACAAACATTTACATAAATACGATCCGCAGCAGGAATTTTCCGGCTGGCTCTATCGCATCATCATCAATGTTTGCCGGGATGCGGCGCGTAAACGAAAGAATAACCATTCGTCCTTTGAAGCCGAAACCGAAGCCGGACATTTGCCGGAACTCGTGAGCAATGACAATTCCGAGCACGCCGCGATCAAATCCGAACAACACGCAATCGTGATGAAAGCGCTGTCAACATTGACCGAAAAAGAACGAGCCGTAATTGTGCTGAGAGATTTGGAAGGATTATCAACCAAAGAAGTCGCGCAAATTTTAGGCTCTTCGCCGACAACGATACGTTCACAAATCAGCACGGCTCGTACCAAAATCAAGCTGTACCGCGACCGCTTTTTGAAGGAAGGTCAGCGCAAATCATGAACTGTAAAAAAGCCGCACAACTTATCCCGTTATTTATCGAAGCAGATTTAGAAACTGCCGCAATGCAATCCCTGGCGGAGCATTTAGAAATGTGCGATTCATGCCGCTCCGTTGCGGAGGAATTTCAAGCGAGCCAATCATTGTTGCACTCTGTCGCCTTGCCAGAATTTCACGCAGCCGCCTTCGCACAAATGCGCAATTCGGTGCTGAATGAAATTGCGCGTCCAAAGATTTCAGATTTGCTACATCCGATTTGGGATTGGAAAACGGCCTTTGCAGCATCATTGGCGATGATAATTTTGACGAGTGGAGCTGTGAACTATTGGCCTGACGCAACAGAAAATATCGTCGCCCAAATTCCCGGAAACAGCGATAAAAAGCATGAATTTTCTGCCGTCGCTTCATCAAAAGATTTAGTAAAACCTTCATCCGTATCAAGCAAAGTTCTTAAGCCCCGAAGAGGGTGCAAGAATATAGCCCGGGGTGAAGTGAGCGCGAGCGAACGAAACCCCGGGAAGATCGGCACAAATCATTCCAGCCCTGAAAGGGCGACAGCCTTTCATACTCAAATTATTCCAGAGTCAGTCGCACCATCTGAGACTACTGATCCAAAAGCTGACCTTATTACTACAGCTATTCCAAAGCCCGAAAATACTGAACCTGAAATGTTAAGAATTGAACTTCAAACTGCTGATCCGAACATCCGCATTATCTGGTTTGCGCCGAAAG
>JAYSTY010000080.1:0-4016 GCA_043719385.1 Blastocatellia bacterium
CCGCGCCCGCTTCATTCAACAGCTCAATCAAGCTTCGTGCCCGCGCCCGTTCACTAACCTGCAAGGCTTCTGCCGAGAATTTATTCCGTGGCTGCTGCCTGTGCATACGCATCAACACATCAACATAAAGATCGTAATACTGCTCGGTCGAAGCGCGATAGGCGGCGCGAATTTCCGGGCTGTCCAGTTTCATGCGTAATGACTCGACCAGCGCAATGGTTTGCTCAATCTGTGCACGGGACTGCTTCAGTTTGCCTTGCTCGCGCTCGATCCGCGCGAGGCTGTAAAGCGCTTTGGCCACACGCCGGGGATCACCAACCTCACGACTAAGTTTCAGGGAGCGTGTCTGATGATCCAGCGCTTTTGACCTCTCACCCAGCTGGTCGTAAGCGGCTCCCATTACATTGAGCAGGCTCGCCTCGGCCTGACGATCTTTCGCGGCCTGGAAAAGCGGGAGCGCCTGTTGATAGACACGCAAGCCCTGAGATGGCTCATGCAGCGAATTATAAACCAGCCCCATGTTATTCAGCGTCGCTCCTTCCCCTACAGGATTCTTCACCGCGCGGAAAAGCGGTAAGGCTTGATTGAGATAGGAAAGCGCCGTTTGGTATTCGCCCAACGACCAATAGGCCATTCCCATATAGTTGAGTGTGCGGGCTTCCCACAATTTATCCGCTACGGAACGAGTGAGCGGCAACGCCTGGTTGTAATAGCTCAGCGCTTCCTGCGGCAAACCGAGTCGGTCATATCCACGCCCAATATTATTCAGTGTGATAGCCCGCCCACGAGGATCATTGCGTAACTGCAAGACCTGAGCGTTCGTGTCGAGCATTTTCTGCACTTCTCCCAAATCGTCGTATAACACAGCCAGGTTGTTGAGCGTCGCCGCCTCCCCTGCGCGGTCTTTCAAGTCACGCCGAAGTTGCAAAGACAGGAGATAATGCTGGAGCGCTTTGGGTCGCTCGCCCAGGTCACGATACACAGTACCGAGACCATTCAAGGCGATGGCTTCGCCGGCCTGATTCTTTACTTCGCGATAGAGCTTCACCGCCTCGGTATAGGCATCAAGCGCCTTGTGCTTCTCTCCAAGATCGGTGTACATCGCAGCTACATTATTTAAGGCAACCGCTTCCCAGACGCGATCTTTCAACTCACGGTACAAGCGCGCCGCTTCCTTGTAATTGTCGAGCGCCTGCGGTTTCTCACTCAACCTGTTATGAACCTCACCCAGTTTGAAACGGGCGCTGGCTTCACCTGCGGGTTCACCAATCTCACGAAAGAGCGGAACTGCTGTCTCGTACTGTTTGACGACCAACCGGTAAGATTCTGGTTTGCGCTCCTCAAATAAACGCTCCCCTTCCACCAGCGCAATATTCGCCCGTGCCCGCTTGCGGTCAGGTTCAGTCGCGGCATGCAAGGTTACGATTTTCACTTCATAATGCGCACTGGCGGCCTTTTCTTCCAGCGAGCGCACTTCGAGCTGATAATCGCCGGCGTTTTCCGCCACCCAATACAATGGCTCCGGCCCCCGCTCACCATTGGGGCTGTCCACTTCAAATAGCTTTTTCCCGTCTGGTCCAAACAATGTCACCAACACATCAATCCCGCGCTGGTCTACGATCAGGTGCAGGTATTGTCCCGCTGAAAGCGAGAGTTGATACAAGTGTTTCTTACCGCCCGTCAGTTCGCGTTCGAGCGGTTTTCCAACTTCAAGCGGGAGCGGCACAGCGTCAGACTGCGGCGTCTGAGCAAGGCAGGTAAAACTGGTACAGGCAAATAAAACCCAAGTGGAAAGACTAAAGGGGAGCGGCTTTCTTACCCAGGCTAAGCAGAGGAGAATCATAGCAACCTCGCATTTCATGAGTAAACAAAAATGACCGGAACGGTTGAATGCTATATCGGGCGGAGTATAGTCCTGTCAGGGGGCGGAAGCAATGGAGGAGAAAACCTGACATCGGGTTGCCGATTCGCGGCATGTTTCCCGAACAACTACTTTCCGTTCAGGCTGGCAGTCCGCTATCCCCACTTTTGCCTGCAATTGCGGGTCCGGTTCTTTTTAAGGTTAATTCACCTGTGATAAAAATCTTTACTTTACGAAAGCTGAATAGTTTGGTTTACTTTATTGTTACTACTTTAATCTTTTGCCCCCGTTAGTGAAGACTGGAAAACTATTTTGACACGCGACTGAAGACTGCCCTTACTCACCCCTGCGACATTTTTGGTAATGGAAGAACCGTCGAAAATCATCTGTAAAATAGAGTTGCATTAATTATGGAGCGAAGCTTGAGCACCAGCATAAATCAATCTCGGATTGAACGATAGGCGCACCTGGCTTCGGGCATGGGAATTGAATATGAAGTTGAATAACGAAGAAGTAACCGCAATTTATCAAACGCAGCCAGCCCTGTCTGACCTTCATCGGCAGGACTCCGCGCTATCTGAAAATGAACCTGAAAATCTTCAAAGTCCTGCGAGTGAAATTACACCAAACTGGTGGCAAAGGATTGTTTTGAAATTTATTCATGCGACTGGTTTTAATGCTTTCACGGCAGCCGTAGCATTTCTGTTTTTCATCACTTCGCTCGCGCTGGGAACGTGGATGGTGGCGCTACAGCTCAAACACAAAGTCGAAATTGCGCGGTTGAGCAAGCCGGAAGAGTTGCCCGCTTCAGCAACGACCAGCGACACGATTGACCCGGACATCATCCAATCCCGCATTGATGAAGCGCAAAAGCAACTGGCAGAAGTGCAAACCCAGCTTGTGGCGCAAAATGCGGATAAGGTTTTAAGTAATCAGGAATTGCTCGGCATTCAAAACAATACGCTGCAAAAAGAAATCGAAGAGCTTGCCAGGCCACAGCTTGACGCGCCCATCATTGACCTTGATCCAAAACTGATTCCCAAACCGGTCGAGCCTGCCAAAGAAGTTGTGACAATTATCGAAGTTCCACCAACTTCCGCGCTCTTTTCGCTGATTTTGCATAAGCCGGTAGACAAAGTTTATCCGCTCTATTTGATTGAACTGTTATCCGCGAAAAAAGCTAAGCCAATCTGGAGCGCACAAAAAAAGCAGAGCGCAGAGACTACAATTAACCTGACGTTATTGCGCCGCAATTATCCTTCGGGCAAATACAGTATTCGACTGACCGGATTGGACGGGAAGAAAAAAGAGCCAATTGATACATTTAATCTTGACGTGAAATATCCACCGCCGCCGAAGCAGAAAAAGAAGAAATAGGCAGAACTGGAATATCGCTTTTATGGAGTGCGGCGGCTTGACGCCGCTTTGCGTTCGTTACCAAATGAACTGGCGGCAACGAATATTAGGAAGCGCGGCGATTCAGCAGTGCTGTGCGTTCATTGCCAAACAACTTGTTTACACCGTAAACTGTCCGCTCCAAACACGAAAGCGGCGTCAAGCCGCTGCACTCCAAACTAAAGGAAAGCACGATGCCTATTGCCCCCGGCACGCGGTTCGATCATTACGATATTATTGCGCCGCTCGGCAAAGGGGGGATGGGTGAAGTCTATTTAGCCGAAGACACGCGGCTCAAACGCAAAGTCGCGCTCAAATTATTACCTTCCGAATTCACCCTCAGCTATGATCGTTTGCGCCGCTTTGAGCAGGAAGCGCAGGCGACTTCCGCGCTCAATCATCCCAACATTATTACGATTCACGAGATCGGCGCAGCGAATGGCAATCACTTCATCACCACGGAATTTATTGATGGCGAGACGCTGCGGCAAAAATTAGATCACGAAAAATTAACCATCAAATCGGCGCTGGAAATTGCAATGCAGGCGGCGAATGCTTTGGCTGCAGCGCACGAAGCAGGCATCGTTCATCGTGACATCAAACCCGAAAATATTATGCTGCGGCGCGATGGCTTTGTGAAGGTGCTGGATTTTGGACTGGCCAAACTGACGGAACGAAGCGGCGAAACGGCGACAGAGCGACGGGGCGAAGATGATCCGACACTCGCCCTGTCGCCTCATCGCCCATTCTCCCCGTCGCC
>JAYSTY010000009.1:0-10999 GCA_043719385.1 Blastocatellia bacterium
GACAACCCGGCTCGCTACGGCTCGCGGTACTGTACCGGGCCCCATTAGAAGCCGGGAATCCCTTCGTCCAATTGTACGCCGAGTGTGTTCAGCACCATCGAGACTAAATTATATTGCCCAATGGCGAACACCAGATCAATGAGTTGCTGTGTATTGTAACGCGCTAATAAGGCCTGCCACGTGGCATCAGAAATTACCGCCTCAGCATGCAACTCATCCACTGCCCGCAATAACGTAGCGTCGAATTCGCTCCATCCCGCTGCACCCGGCCCGGCTTTGATAAGCTGAATTTCCTCGTCATTCAGTCCGGCCTGTTTGCCGATGATGACGTGTTGCCCCCATTCGTATTCCGCCTCGCAGAGCCAGCCAATGCGCAAAATTACTAACTCACGTTCACGCGGTGGCAGCGTCGAGCGAAACAAAACGTGGTTGCCAAAAACCATCCAGCGTTGCAACAGTTTGGGATGATGCGCCAGTGTTTTGAAGATGTTCAGTGTGCGGCCATGCATTTTTGCGCGTGGCAATAATTCACGCGCTTCATCACTCCATTGTTCTTCAGGCAGCGGCTCAATGCGCGGTTGAGTTAGTTTCATTCATTTGTCCTTTGATATTTCTGCAACACCCGACTCGCTACGGCTCGCGGTACTGTGATCGTCAATTGACGGTTTGCCAGCCTGCAACATAAACTACCGACCGTTAACTTTATCGTCAAGCCTCACTCTTTTCGGACACTGTACTTTTCGCTTTTTCAAGCGGAGGAAGATCAATCATGAACCGTCAAATTACGTTAGCTGCCAGACCAGTTGGCTTTCCCAAAGAATCTGATTTCAAATTAATTGAGACGCCAATCCCGACTCCCAACGATGGCGAACTCCTCGTCAAAATTCATTATCTTTCCGTTGATCCATATATGCGTGGTCGGATGAATGATGCGAAATCCTACGCGCAACCCGTCGCCATCGGCGAAGTCATGGTCGGCGGCGCAGTCGGCAAAGTTATCGCATCCAATCACCCGAATTTCCAGGCCGGAGAAGTTGTCTCAGGAAATTTCGGCTGGCAATCCTACGCAATTTCCGATGGCGCAGGCGTGAGCAAAATTGATGCGAGCCTCGCGCCGATTTCTACGTCGGTTGGCGTCTTAGGAATGCCCGGAATGACGGCGTATTTCGGCTTGCTGGCAATTTGCAATCCGCAACTCGGCGAAACCGTAGTCGTTTCCGGCGCGGCGGGCGCAGTCGGTTCACTCGTCGGACAAATCGCCAAAATCAAAGGCTGCCGCGTCATCGGCATTGCGGGTACGGATGAAAAAGTTGAGTGGCTGAAAAATGATTTAGGATTCGATGAAGCCTTTAATTATAAGACTA
Organism: Blastocatellia bacterium; assembly: GCA_043719385.1. Lineage (GTDB taxonomy): Bacteria > Acidobacteriota > Blastocatellia > RBC074 > RBC074 > JAFDVL01. Next base: position 1,365 of record JAYSTY010000009.1, read on the forward strand.
CGACGAACTACGTTGGAAAATTGAAAGAGCTTTGCCCGAACGGAATTGATGCGTATTTCGATAACGTCGGCGGCGCGATCACTGACGCCGTACTGCTGAATCTCAACACCAAAGCGAGGATTTCCATCTGCGGACAAATCTCGCAATATAATTTAGAAAAACCGGAAATGGGTCCGCGCCTACTCGGAATGCTGCTGATGAAACAAGCCAGAGCCGAAGGATTTTTAGTTTTCCAATTCGCCGACCGCTACGCCGAAGGAATGCAGCAAATGGCGGAATGGATCAAGCAAGGTAAAATTAAATACCGCGAAGAATTTGCCGAAGGAATTGAGAATACGCCGCGTGCTTTTATTGAAATGCTGAACGGGAAAAATACGGGTAAGCAGTTGGTGAAAATTGCGAGTTAATAGAACAAAAATAATGTAATTGAATAATCCGATGAAGGTCGCCAACGGCGACCAACAATATAGCCCAGCGAGAATCGCTGGGAAAATGTAGAAATAAGATTCCGACGCTGAAGGCGTCGAACAAGGCAAACGTTGTTACTCGCTTACAGCGAGCGGTTTTTAATCTGCGCCACTCCTAGCGATTCTCGCTAGGCTATATTGTTAGTCATCTTTGATGACGAAGAGAAATACCCTTCAGAGCCAAGCTACTGGCTATTCATTAAAAGTTTCAATTCTTCAATAGCAAGTAATCCATAACGATGAATCATAGCATGGCAGTTTGGGCAAACAGGGCGCAGATCATTAATAGGATTTAGTTGATATTCCCCCATAGACACAGGGCGTAGATGATGAACATGAATAAATCCCGTACCGCGTTCACCATAAACTTTCTCAAAATTAAAATCGCAGACATGGCAATTTAATCCGTAATGGTCAATACAAACTTTTCGTGCTTGTGGATCACGCTCATAAACATTAACCAGAATCTGCGAAACCGCTCCTTCATCAAATAAATTGGTCGCAGAGATTTCATCTGGAAAAATAATTTCGCTTTTTATTTGCTCAGAAATATAAGCAGGAGTAGGCAAAGAAATGTTAAGCAGGCGATTTAGGAACAAGATTACTCCCATAGAAAAACTCGCTCGCCAAGCTGATTGCTTCCGGCGTTTGGCTGCTGACGCAATGAACGATAGATGCGCCTCTGCAATCGTTGGGTATAACTTAGAAAGTTTGTCTGCTGGTAAAAAGCAACGTATCTGGTCAATAGGAACACTAGGGTAAAAAATTTCTGAAGTCGTAAGATATTGGTTTATTTCGCCAGTTTCAATATCGCTACCAATTACTCCGTCGAGAATAAAATAAACTTCATTGTACCGAAGAACTAAAACTTCAACTGGTCCTACGTTCAGTCGAATACCATCCCCATGAAGCGTTAAACTCCAACATTGATCGCCCAATTGATGAGCAAGCATAATTGCATCTGCAAGGATTTCAGCACCTGCTTTGATTAACACTTCATTTTCAAAAACATACTCAAAAACGGCCTGTACCGCTTCCTCTGAGGCACGTGCTTCAGATTTTACAATTTTTTTTAATTTCTTTTCTGATAATCTCATTACCTACATACCGCCTATTCTCAAAATTTTCATCCTAATCCAAGCAATTTTTTATTCCGTCCCGCATCTGATTCACCTCCGACAAAATCATCAAACGCCTGCTCTGTCGCTTCGATCAGATGTGAGGCAATAAACGGAGCGCCTTCGCGTGCGCCTTGTGCGGGGCTTTTCACGGCGCATTCCCATTCCATCACGGCCCAGCCGCGATAGCCCGCTTCGGTTAGCAAAGTGAAGACGCGCTTGAAATCTACCTGCCCATCGCCGAGCGAGCGGAAGCGTCCGGCGCGGTTAGCCCACGAAGCGTAGCCGCTGTAGACGCCTTGTCTGCCGCTGGGGCGAAACTCTGCATCTTTGACGTGAAACGCTTTGATGCGGTCACCGTAGAGTTGAATGAAGTGCAGGTAATCCAATTGCTGCAAGACGAAATGGCTGGGATCGTAGTTGATGCAGGCTGCCGGATGATTTTTTGTGTAAGCCAGAAACATTTCAAACGTCGCGCCATCGAACAAATCCGATCCCGGATGCAGTTCATAACAAAAACTCAAGCCGTTGTCCCGCGCCGCATCCAGCGCCGGAATCCAGCGCTTCGCCATCTCCGTAAATGCCTCTTCAATGATGCCTGCCGGACGTTGCGGCCACGGATAAAATAAATGCCACGCAAAGCCACCTGATAAAGTCGGAATTGCGTTTGTGCCTAATTTTACTGAGGCTTTGACGGATTTGATAAGCTGCGACGTACACCATTCGACCCGTTCATTTTCGCCGAGCCCTGCCGGATGAAACCCCGAAAATAAATCTTTGTACGCCGGGTGCATCGCCAATGTTTGCCCTTGCAACGCGGAGTTGAGTTCAGTCAAAACCAAGCGGTGTTTGTCAAGCAACGCGCGAATGTCATCACAATAACTGTTTGATTCAGCAGCAGTGTCGAGATCAAAGACACGCTTGTCCCACGAAGGAATTTGTACGCCTTTGTAACCGAGGCTTGCTGCCCAGACGGCGATATTTTCAAGTGAATTGAATGGCGCTTCATCGCGGAGGAATTGCGCTAAAAAAATTGCCGGGCCTTTGATGGAGTTCATAGTTTTCTCACAAATTTTGATTCAGCTCATTGAATTGCAGTTATCGTAGCTCTAGCTTTTCGATACTGATAAAGCCAGGGCTGAGATGCTCAAAGTCGGCATCCGTTGTCACCAATATTGCGCCGGAAATATATGCGGCAGCGGCGATCCATAAATCATTTTTGCCCATCTTAATACCTTTTGCTTTAGAATAAGCATCAATGACACCATACGTTTTCAGTACTTCCGTTAACTCAATTGGAACGCGACCGAAATAGCCAAGTGCAAATTCCATTTTATCCAGTTTTTGCCCACCCCATAAAAATTGCAAGGCAAGTGAACGAAGCTCGCCATCACTAACAGAACATAGCAAGGGCTTATTCTCTCTTGTGTATGGCGTATATTTGGCTTTGATCTCCTGACCAGTGCGGTCATCGCGGATCAGATGGACAAGGATATTTGTATCGAAAAGATAGAGATCGGACATTAGCTCAATTCGTTAAGAGCCTGTAAAACCTGCTCATCAGTTTCATCGCCTCTGACAACTGGCAACACTTCAAGCGGAGAAACCTCGGGCGGCAATTCTCTGGCAGGTCTAAATTCCCTGATGGCTCGTTCCTGCGCTGTTTTGATTTGCGCGGGAGTACGGTTGACAAGTACCCTGACCGCGCGGTGCAACGCATCGGGATTATAATCATCATCGTGCGCAACGCCATTTACCGGCGCAAGCGCCAATTCATCGCTCAACTGCTTTTCAACCAGAGATGTCACAAAGAAAGCCGGATCAACGCTATTTTGCGCCGCTAAAGCGATGATCTTTTTCTCTACTTCAGGAGGAAATATTACTATCATGTTTCTGATCACCTCCACATAAAAACTCAAAGTATAACTCGGCAAACTGTCTGTTTCAGATGCTACCATGCCTGATTGGTTTGAGCGACATTTATGAGGGCCCTGCTGTAGGGCTACAGTAATAAAATTCTTGCTGAATAATGTGGCCACCTCTCAAATTCTTCGCGCTGATATTGAGAATCATTCTGTCCACCTCCAATAACTCTACGCATTAACGTTTTAATGACTCGGCTTGCGGCTGGTTCAAAAATTCTGATAATGAGGATTTCTCAGGCTGGCTAAAGCGCACTGTTAGCATACTTTAATTCGTCCATTCACTTTTTGCGCCTGCACCACTACCATTGCCTTCCTTCTTCGCGTATAATGCCCCATCTTGTTTACTGCCAGCTCTTGATAATCAAGGATTATTCAATCACATGCACAATCAAAGCTCCGTCATTACGAGGAACCCGATTGTGTTGATTGACGCCGCATTAAGCAGAGACTGCAAACCTCTCACGCGGCGTTGGCTCGGCAGTCACGTCATACTGCTTTTTAAATGGAGATAATGCATGCCCAAGCGCATTACCTTGTTGGTCGCTAGTTTTTTTATTATTTCGTTCTCTTTTCAAATTTACGCGCAACAGGAAGCCTCGCAGGTTCTGGTTGAGGACATTGAATTTCGCGGCAATCGCCGCATTCCCAAAGACACCCTTTCCTACAGCGTTCAAACCAAGAAAGATGACCGCTTCAATCCGGCGCAGGTGCAACGTGATTTTGAATCCATTATCAATCTCGGTTTTTTTGATCCCCTGCGCAGTAAGGTCTTAACTGCCGATGGAGCCAAAGGTGGCAAGGTCGTAATCTTTGAAGTCAAAGAATATCCGATCATCCGCGACCTGCAATATCGCGGGTTGAAGTCAGCGACGGAAAGCGAACTGCTCACAAAATTCAAAGAGCGGCGCGTCAGTGTCACTAAAGAAACGCAGTTCGATCCGGGCAAAATCAACGGTGCGAAGCTGGTGATAAAAGAAGCACTGGCGGAAAAAGGCCATCCCGATGCCAAAGTTGATATTGAGGTCGAAGAGATTTCCCAAACCACTATCGCGTTGATTTTCAATGTTGAGGAAGGCCCGCGCGTCCGCATCAAAGAAATTACCTTCGTGGGCGCAGGCGACAAATTTTCTCAGCGTCGCTTACGTGGTGCGATGAAAGTGGTCAAACAGGCAGGCTTAGTCTCTACGTTCAAATCCCTGGATGTTTATTTCAAACCCAAACTGGAATATGACCTGGAAAATGTGCGCCAATTTTTAGGCTCGAAGGGCTACCTGCAAGCCAAAATTGAAGAGCCAACAGTTGAACGCGTAGAAAATGCGGTCGGTGGCATTCCAATCATCACTAAAAAAGGGCCGGGCTTAAGAATCAAAGTTCCGATTGAAGTGGGGCGTCGTTACAAAATTACGGATGTTAAGGAAACAGGTGTCACGCTGTTTCAGCCTGGCATCGTGACGTTGATTTCAGGTCTGAGAAAAGGTGAATATGCCAATGCTGAAACCATCCGTAAAGGTGTTTACGAGAAAGATGGCATCAAAGGTGAATACGGAAATCGTGGTTACATTAACGCCTCGGCGGAATTAGACCCCAAGTTCACCAATAAGACTGACGAAGAAGGCGAAGTCGAATTTACCATCAACGTTGATGAGGGCAAGCAATACACTTTGCGCCGTCTGGAATTTATTGGTAACACAAACAGCCGCGACAAAACGTTACGCCGTGAAGTGGTAATCAACGAAGGCGATCCTTACAGTAAACGTTACTGGGATTTGTCAGTTTTGCGTTTGAATCAGCTTGGTCTGTTTGATGAGATCAAAGAAAAAGACGCCATCACGCGCACTAATGACCGCACCCAGGAACTGGATATAGATTTACAGGTCAAAGAAAAAGGGCGGCAATCAATTAACCTGAGCGGTGGCGTGTCGGGTTTGTATGGCAGCTTCTTTGGCTTAAGCTATTCGACCAATAACTTTTTGGGTTATGGCGAAACGCTTGATTTCAGTGTGCAGGGCGGCAATCGCCAGCAACTGGTTTCGGTGGGGTTTTCTGAGCCTTATTTTCTCGGTAAAAACATCAGCATGAGCGTCAACCTGTTTTTACAGAAATATCAATTCGTCGGAAACGGGTATTATTTCAATAACGCCGCCAACAGCTCGCTATTCCAACAGGCCTTACAATTCGGAGCCTCAACGGTCAGCGCAGACACGTTGTTTTCGCAAAGTACGGCGGGTGGAACAATAAACTTTTCGGCTCCATTGGCGGCCTTTGCGTTGAAGCGTTTTCAGAAACTTTCACGCTTCACGCGCCTGGGGCTTTCATACACGCTCAGCACGAACAAAACGGAAGACCCGAAAGTTAATCGTGATGCTGATCCCACCAATGACATTCCGGTGACGTATTCGCAACCAAAGATTTTGACCAGCCGCATCTCACCATATATCTCGTACAACTCGCTCAATTCTTCGCTTGACCCGACACGCGGGCAAAGTATCACGGTCAATTTTCAATTGTCAGGTGGAATTTTAGGTGGCGATGTCAGCGTCTTTTCCCCGACGGTTGACTTCAAATATTTCAGACCGATTTTCAAACGCAACTCTGACAAACCACATGTCATCGGAATGCACTTCCTGGGCCAGCATGCGCTGGCGTTCGGTAAGCGTTTCAATTCCAATTCCCTGGCCTTTGTGGGCGGTGTGCCGATTTACGAAAGATTTTTCCTCGGCGGTGAATACGATATTCGCGGTTACAACGTGCGCTCAATTTCGCCTGTTACCCGAATTGATAATTATCTTTCCACGCAAAACGTCGTGGCGAAAATTACCGACCCGACAGACAGCACAAAATTGATTGACGCACCCGCCGGCTATGTTGCGCCCAGCGTCTTACGCCAGTTCACCTATCAGGCGCCGACGGGAACCTGTACTGAAACGCCCTCGGCGAATTGTAATGTGGCGAAGAACCCGCGTTATGCCAATGGCTACTTTACGCCAATTGGCGGCGATACCTCCCTGGTCTATAATCTGGAATATCGTGTCCCTATTATTAGTGCTTTGTCAGTGGCCGCCTTTGCCGACGTAGGAACCGTTTTCAATTTGCGGAAATTTTCGGCTGACCAACTCACCGTCAGTAATTATGTCAACCAACCGCTGACCACGACACCACTTACGCTCAACCCTGCGGGGCGAGTGGCAACCGCTGAGGAACTGGCCAACACGAATTCCGGCGGAGGAATTCCACCGGGATTCAGAAGCGTAAGCCTGGCGGGTGATTCGCGCAACTATGACATTGTTCGTTTATCGCAAAACACGGACAAAATCTTTTCTGATGTGCGGGCTTCAATCGGTGCAGAAATTCGGGTACAGGTTCCCGTGCTGAACGTTCCCTTCCGGTTGATTTTTGCGTTCAACCCGAATGCCCGGACTGATCCTTTCGATCCGAAAACTTTGTATCTGGAAAAACGCACCGCCATTCGTTTTGCGGTCGGGCGAACTTTCTAAGCAAGTTGCATCTCAAACGCGGCCCAAATTTTATCTGAGGTGACAAGCTTCCCTCAGAAGCATTAATAATTTCCCCGGAATGCGCTAAGCTATTTTTGCATTCCGCCCCACAGGCGAAAAGCCTGCGGTATCTTTTGATTGGAGACCCCAACTTTATGAAACTTTTCATCAAAGTCAATTTAGTACTGACCGCGCTGTTGTTGCTTTTGGCAGCCTCAGCGCTGGCTCAGACGCCTACCCCAAAACCTGCAACTCCGACGGCAGCCCCGGCAACGGCTGGCGCAACCGGCGGCGATGTCCCGCTGGCTAAAATTGCTATTGTTAATACCGCCGCCTTTGCAGAAAATATCGGCGAATTAAAAGTTTTGTATGACAAGCTTTACGCTGAATTTGCCCCCCGTCAGCAGGAGATTACCACCATGCGATCATCAATGGACCTCAAGCAAAAACAACTTGATGATAATGGTGCAAAAATGACTGCGCCTCAGGTCAGAAAATTGCAGGAAGAAATTGAGCAATTGAAAAAAGACGGAACGCGGAGGATGGAGGATTATCAGGCGGAACTGACCAAGCGTGAAGATACGCTGACCGGCCCCACTTATGGCAAGATCAATGAGTTCCTGATGAAATACACGACGGAAAAAGGCATCACCCTCGCCTGGAATGCACAGGCCATTGTCGAAAAAGGAATTCTGCTTTACATTGACACCAAAGCGGATATTACGGCTGATTTTATTATGGCTTATAACAAAGCTCATCCCGTAGCTGCGACTCCGGCTCCAACCGCCGCGAAAAAACCATAAGTAAGGCCTTTTATAATCCTTAATTTTTACCATCATCCCGACAGATAAAAATTCTGTCAGACCTATCCCGAAGGAGAGAATATGAAAAAAATCGTTATCTTAATTTCATTCGTAAGTTTATTTGCCCTCACAGTATTTGCACAAACGCCGCGTCCGGCGGGTGCGGCTGCCGCTGCTCAACCAACGGGCGGAACCGGCGCAGAGGGCAAAATTGCGCTGGTCAACTCCGCTGCTTTCAATGGCGAGATCATGGAGTTGCGCGCTAAAATTGAAGCGCTCGGATCAGAGTTAGAGCCAGCCCGCAAAGAACTCGAAGCCATGCAAAAACAAATTGAAGACATCAAAACAAATCTTCAAACCAAAGGTACGACAGTTAACGAGGCAACCAAGCAACAATGGCTGGAGCAGGGACAGGAACTAGAGAAAACCTTCAAACGTAAATCTGAAGATTACGAAGCCAAATTGCAAAAACGCGGCGCCGAAGTGATCCAGCCCATCAATGGCAAAATCGTTGAAGCGCTCAGCAAATATGCCGCCGCCAAAGGAATTGCCATCGTCCTTGATTTTGTCGCCGCCCAAAATAATGGCTTACTCTTGTATGCGAAAGACACCACGAATATTACGGATGATTTCGTCAAGGAATATAACAAAGCCAATCCCGCTGCGGCAGGCACAGCTCCGGCGAAAAAATAACCACAGCAGGTAGTGAATAATGAACAGTGAACAGTAAAGACAACCCTTTATTGTTCACTGTTTTCTTTATCCCATGTCCTGTGTCCCTGCTCATTGCCCCATGACGCTCGCCGAACTCTCAATCATTATCGGAACAAAATTGCGCGGCAACGGCTCCTTAGTCGTAACCGGGGTAGCTCCGCTGGGCGAAACGAGTGCCAGCGAAGTTACCTTTATTGCCGATGCTGCAAGGCTGAGTCATACGCTGGAAAATCTGGGGCAGTTAAATGTCGCAGCCTTGATCGTGCCGGAAAAAATTGCTGCGCATGAACTATTAACGCCATACTCTTTGCTCATGGCAAAAGATGCAAAGCTGGCTTTTGCCCGTGCGATCCAGGCCTTTCACGAAAAGCCTTATGAAAATCGCGGCGTGAGTGATGATATAAAAATTGGTTCCGGCTCAACGCTGGGCGCTGATTGCTCAATTCACCCAAACGTCACGCTTGGTCGTGATTGCGCAATTGGTCAGCGCGTCACACTCCATCCCGGCGTCGTGCTTGGTGACCATTGCAGGGTTGGCGATGACACGGTGATTTTCGCCAACGTTGCAATTTACGCTGACTCCGAAATCGGCGCACGTTGCCGCATTCACAGCGGCGTAGTCATTGGCGCAGACGGTTTCAGCTTTACGCCTGACGAACAAGGCCAACAATTCAAGCTTCTGCAAGTTGGACGCGTAGTCATTGAAGACGAGGTAGAAATTGGCGCAAATTGTTGTGTTGATCGCGCCGGGTTTGGCGAAACCCGCATTCGGCGCGGCGCAAAATTCGACAACCTGATTCAAATTGGCCACAACTGCGACATTGGCGAAGCCTCAGTCGTGGCTTCGTTGACGGGATTTTCCGGCGGGACTACAGTTGGTCGCAATGTCATCATTGCCGGACAGGTCGGAACCAATCAACATATCAGCATCGGCGACGGCGCCATCGTGACAGCCCGCACAGGCGTTACCAAAAGCGTTGCAGGTGGAACAATTGTCGGCGGGTTGCCGGTTCAGGATCATCGAAAATGGCGACGGCTCCAGGCCTTCATCGCCAAATTACCCGAATTATTTGAGCGCGTGAAAAAGCTGGAGGAAAAATAGTTTATGGACGTT
>JAYSTY010000081.1:0-24492 GCA_043719385.1 Blastocatellia bacterium
GCCGCGCCGCAAATTTGCGATGCCTAAAATCTCTTCGAGGTAGGCTTTGTCGGCGGAATATTCTGGATGATCGGGAAGGCTTAATAACAGGCTTTGATAAGCCGCTTCAAAATGCGCAATGGCTTTCGGCATATCTCCGCGATAGGCGTAAAGCTGTCCAACTTCCTGATGAAGCCGTGCGACTTCGAGGCGATAGCGTTTTTTATCCGAAGCTTTTTCGAGGGAAGCGACATAGCTTTCGGCTGAATTCAGCGCCGTGGATTCGGCGGTTTGTTTGGCGGCGCAAATACCTTTCAAATCAAGTGGATCAGGACGGATCAAGGCGCGAGTAATTTCTACACGCCCGGAGACTTCGAGGACAATTTGATAATCGCCGACACCATTGGGGCGAACGTTCCAGGTTTGATCGTTTGGAGGTTTGTTCTGTGCTGAAGCAATTAAGGCGGTAAAGATTAACGATGCTATCAGGCAAAAATAATTGGAAAGAGAAGTTCGCGGCATCTCGCAAAATGTCCAATAAACTTTAGTTTGTTGAGGTTTTTCAACAGGAAATCATCTTCCCGAAGGCTCAACAAACTAAAGTTTGTTGGACTTGAAATTTTATGGTTGCAGCACAAACGAAGTCGAACGCATCGCCGTCGTTGCACCATCTTTGACAGTAATTTTCAATTCGTAGACGCCGGGATTTAAACTGTCGAGCGGCAAGGCGCTGGCAAATTGAATCCTCCCCGTTGCATCGGGAGCCGTTAATTTTAAAGGAAAATTCGCAAAAGATTTTCCGCTCCCGGTTAATTCTAAATTCAACTTCGTAGCGTCCGCTTTACCTTTCGCTGGATAAACAGTGAAAAAAAATCCGAGCTTTTGCGCGGATTTTTTGATGGGATCGCCGAGGTTCGGGTACACCATGACTTCTTCTAACTGGAAAGGGCTATCAAGTTTTTCCTTAATTTTTTCAATGCGATTGATGAGGCTGACGCTACTTAGCCTGAGTAAGGTTTCATCGGCGTCAGGGACTTCAATGGTAGTTTTTCGTAAGCTGGCTTTCGTTGATGGCGTATCGTAGGCGATGACTTCGACATCGTATTTTCCCGGCGGTAATTCCGTCTCACGATAGAACAAAATATTTTGATTTTTCACCGCATTGATCTTATCCATTGATCCTGCCAGCACATAATTTTGACTAAGCTTACCGACAACTTGTTTGGCCTGATCTTTGATGAGGACTACGATGCTAAAATTTGTCGTAAAACTTTTCTTTTCCTTATCGTCTTTGCCTTCAAAAAAAGTGAACGCACTTGCCGGAGCCTGCACCGAAATACTTGTCCTGCCAGGCTTGGCAGCTTCGGGAAAATTCAAACAGGCAGCTTGCAGAGGAAAAGCATTCGGCGGCGTCGCGCTATTCAAAAGCGCCAGCGCCGGGGCTTCGTAAAATAAGACAGGTGACGATCCGGTTGAGTTAACGGCGAAATAACCTTTCCGCGATTGCACGTCTATGCCAGAGCGATTTACTTTCACACTGACATTACGGAACTTCCCGTCGTAACTCTGATTGGTTGGCGCATAGTTCAGCATGTAATAAGTATTTAAGTCTTCATCAATCTGCTTGAGCTTCGGCGCAATATTGTTGGTGTCTCCGATGAATTGTCCGCCTGTTTCGGCAGCTAATTGCATCAATCCATTTTGCGGATTGAGGTTCAGAATGTCTTCGTTGCGTTCCAGGTTTCTGGTCATTGGCCCGGACAGGTCAGGACGGCCACTACTTTCCATGCGCCGAAAAACGCGAGAATTAATGGCATCGCGCGAAGCCGCGTCAGGGCTTTCGGCTCTGAGTCCGGCGGTATCAATCGCGTAAAAACTGACATTCGCCAGATTCGCGTTATTAATGACCGAATCAAAATGTCGCCGGACATTAGGGGGAAGCGCCAGGCCTTCAGAGAAGAAAATAATTGCTTTGCGGCCTGGTAATCGCTTCATCGAATTGACGACAGCGAGCAATCCGTTAGAAGTAGAAAAGCCCTGCTGATCGCGCTGTAAAACCTCAAATGTTTCTTTTGAACGCTCTTCCATTTGTGCGAACATTGCATCAACGCCAGCAGCTCCGGCGGCTGCGCCAGCAGCGGCTGCGCCTGCTCCGCCTCCAGCGCCGGAGACAGTGGCGCTCGCCTGGGTAATTTTTTGTGTCGTGCTGCCTGATTGCGAGGCACCATTTGATTCAAAAGTTGAAGAAGCGGTCATTCCAGCCCGATCAATTGCCCGCCGCAACAGCGCTGTATCGTTCGTGTAATTCTGAAGCGTCGTCAACCCCAGATTAATGACAAAGACGCCAGCATAACTTTCCTGAATCGCTCCTTCGCCAACATAACTCAGCGCCGCATCATGAGCACGCTTACGAGCTTCGGGTGCAAGGCGGTCATAAACTAAGGCAATGGCGCTGACTTTAGTTTCAATATCACGTGTTACGTTTGCGGGTTCAGCTTTTTTGACAACAGTGACGGCGGAAGCGGGTTCGGCTTTTGCCTCCGCAGGCTTTACGGTTTCTGCCGCGCTGCCCCGCGTCACGAGGCGAAATGACTCGATTGGTTGTTTTACGCCGTCCTCAAAAACCTCAAAGTCGCCTGGCTTTAAATCTTTAACGGGGCGGCCCTTTTTATCTTTGACGACCACATCAAGTTGCACTTCATTCGTCCCGACGACGACTTTTTGTTCGCGTTGTTGCGCCAAACATAAAAAATTCAGAGGCGAGCTAATGATTAGAACCAATGCGAGCAGACAGGAAAAGTTACGCTTCATTCGAGAATCATCCTTAGGGAAAATATTAAGTAGAAATGAAAACCGAGCTTTATTTTACCTTATTCAGACAGCTAAGGCACGTGCAATTGGTGGAGCAACTGGAGTGCCGTGAGCGGAACAGTACTACGAGCCGTAGCGAGTTCTTTGGTTCCTATGAAGATCCGCAGAAATGTGCGGACTTGCTACGGCTCGTAGTACTGTTCCCAAATCCACCTCTTCACTTTACAGAACAAAGTACTTGACAACTCACGTAAACAGCAGCTATCATCCAAAATTATGAGCAATGTACAGCCAATTCGACCACTGCCGGAACCGCCTGCGTTGCATGATCGTGCGATGGATAATTTGCGCTTTATCCGTGAAACGATGGAGCGGGCTTCGGCTTTTACGGCGGTGCCGGGCTGGGGCATGGTAGTCATTGGGATGCTGGCGATGCTGAATGCGCAAATCACCACCCAGGTGATTTTTCAGAAAAGCTGGTTGTTCAGTTGGCTGGGACTGGCGTTGGCTTCCGTCCTGATTTCATTTATTGCGATGTATCGCAAAGCGAAGGCGGCGGAGTCTTCCCTGTTCTCAACGCCAGCGAAAAAATTTGTGCTGAGTTTAGCACCGCCATTATTTGCCGGAGCTTTACTGACCATCGTTATCTGGCAGGTAAAAAGACCGGATTTATTGCCGGGCTTGTGGTTGCTGCTTTACGGCACGGGCGTCGTCACAGGCGGAGCGTTTTCAGTCAAAATAATTCCAGTGATGGGAATTTGTTTTATGGCCTTCGGTGCGATTACATTGTTTAGCCCTTTTGCCTGGGGAAATTATTTAATGGCGCTGGGGTTTGGTGTGATGCACATTATTTTTGGAATTATTATTGCGAGGAAACACGGTGGCTAAAATTAACGCCCTGCGGAAAGACAAACCAGAGGAAAATAATCGCACGCGCAAGTCGGCAGCAGCATTGGCAGAAGCACCAAATACTTCGGCGAATGCCGCGCAAACTGCTGAGCTTGATCGCCTGATTCACGAACGCACACGCCTGGCGATTATCAGTGCGCTGGCGGTTAACGAAGCGCTGACCTTCAATGAAATGAAGGCTTTGCTGAATACGACTGACGGTAATCTGAGTGTTCATGCGCGCAAACTGGAAGAAGCGGAATACATCATTTGTACTAAATCGTTTGATGGCCGGATTCCAAAAACGGAATACCAGTTAACGAAAGCCGGACGCCGCGCTCTGGAACGTTATTTAAGTCATATGGAAGCGCTGATTCACGCGACGCGAAAACTCTGACATAACAGCGGAAAAAATTTTACCCGCTCACTTTATAAAACAAAGTAGTTTGCAAACAATGAATACTATTCCTCACAACTCTGGCTTACACGTAGCGATTATTATGGATGGCAATGGGCGCTGGGCGACAATGCGCGGATTGCCGCGCACAACAGGACATCGCGCCGGAGCCGAAGCCGTGCGGCGCACGATTGAAGCAGCACCAGCTTGCGGCATCGGCACGTTAACGTTATTTGCATTTTCCGCTGATAACTGGCAACGACCGCAGCCCGAAGTCAGCGCCCTGATGAAGCTGTTTCGTTTATATTTACTCAAAGAAACGCGCAATTGCCTGAACAATGGCGTTCGGTTCAGCGTCATCGGGCGCAAAGATCGCCTGCCCGGAGCCGTGCGCATGGCGATTGAGGCGGCAGAAACTCTCACCCGTAACGGAGACAAGCTGCACTTGCGCGTCGCCGTGGATTATTCCTCGCGTGAGGCAATTTTGAACGCTGCGCTCAAGCTGCAAAACAAAAATATTTCCCGTGAAAATTTTGCCGCGCTGCTGACCGAAGAGGCTGCTGCACCGGACGTAGATTTATTGATTCGCACCAGCGGAGAGCAGCGTTTGAGCGATTTTCTGTTGTGGGAATCTGCCTATGCTGAATTGTATTTTACCAAAGTTTTATGGCCCAATTTTGGGCTTCAGGATTTGACGACAGCAGTCAATGAATTTCACGCCCGTGACCGCCGCTTTGGCTGTATCCGTGAAGCGGCAGCGGGGTGAAGGCGAATACTGTAATTCCGGCAGACCAAAGTGGCGGGGGGCCCTGGCAGGACAACCACCCACGGTCAATTACAGTAGGCGTAAATAATTTGTCAGCCGGCGCAGGATTTTTTGATTCGCGTCTGCCTGCGCTGGCTGACAGATTAACTTTTCAGATGAAAAAATGTCCAGCAAACTTCAGTTTGTTGAGACTTTTGATCACTGTCTCTCTGGTGCGAAGCCGCAACAAACTGAAGTTTGTTGGACTATTGAAAATTTAATTTGCAGCACATTTATTATCGGGAGAATTTATGGAAAACCCTGACCGCAAACCACACGAAGAAAAATCATCAGAGCACGAAGACGCCTGGCGCTCTTCCATCGTGCCGGAAGAATTGCCGTATGATTTTCAGCAGACAATAGAAGCAAATGCGCAGGCAGATATTGTACCAGCAGTGATCAGTGAGCAAACCAAGCTCGGCATCAGTTTACTCGGCGCTGCCCTGATTGCAGGCGTCTCCGGCAATTTATTGTTACGCGCAACTCCCTGGGGCATCAATGTCAGCATCTGGATTTTCCTTGTCGTAGCGACAATTTCCGGCCTGATTCGCTGGCGCAAACCGCAGTTGTTAAGTGGCGGAAACTGGCTGGCGCTTCCGGCAATATTTTTCGGAGCTACTTTTGCCTGGCGTGACTCAACCACGCTCAATGCCCTGTCTTTATTGGCGCTAATGCTGCTCGCGGGAATCGTTGCGTTACGCGCCCGCGAAGGAAAATTAAGCAGGGCCGGAGTTTTTGATTATGCACAGACATTAATTCTGGGCGCAGTCTTCACAATTTTCGGGCCATTTTTTCTGGTGTTAAGCGACACGAAATGGAGCGAGCTGCCGCGTGACGGCTGGTCAAAGCAACTCATCGCGATTGGACGCGGCCTGGCGATTGCCGCTCCGTTGCTGCTGATTTTTGGTGGATTATTTGCGGCGGCAGATGCTGTGTATGAAAACATTATCGCCAAAACATTTAATCTTGATGCGGGTGCTGTGGCGCTTCACATTTTTCTGACCGGAGTCTTCGCGTGGCTGACTGCTGGTTTTTTCCGCCTGCTGTTTCTTCGTTCTGAGACAACGATTCAAACCATGAGCCGCCCGGAATTTCTATCGCTCGGCATTGTCGAAACCGCCACCGTCCTCAGCCTGCTTGATCTTTTGTTCCTCTCTTTTGTGGTCGTTCAGTTTCGTTATTTTTTTGGCGGTCGCGCAAATATCCCTACTGGCAGAGGCATTGAGTTTGCCGAATATGCGCGGAGTGGTTTTTTTGAACTGGTCTGGGTGTCAGTTTTAGTACTGCCGTTATTGCTCGGCGCACACTGGCTGCTGCGCAAAGAAAATCTGCGCCACGAGAAAATATTTCGTGTCCTGGCCGGAATAAAACTGGCACTGTTATTCGTGATCATGATTTCGGCGATGCAGCGCATGCGCTTGTATCAAAGCGAGTGCGGCCTGACCGAATTGCGCGTTTACACGATGGCCTTTATGGGCTGGCTGGCAATTGTGTTCGTCTGGTTCGCGGCGACGGTCTTGCGCGGGCAACGTGAACGCTTTGCGTTTGGAGCAGTAATGACAGGCCTGGCAATGATTGCGGCGTTGCACTTTATGAACCCTGATGCCTTGATTGCCCGCGTAAATTTAGCGCGTGCGGTAGAAGGGAAAAACTTCGACACCTGGTACACGGGAAGCTTAAGCGCGGATGCCTTACCTGCCATTACCGCCGGCCTGCCAAAGCTCAAGGCGGAAGACCAGGTGTTACTCAAAGCACGACTTGACGAACGATGGACAAATTATAATTTTGGCGATTGGCGGGCGTGGAACCGGGCACGCGCAAAAGCACACTAACAATTCGCAGCAGCAAGATAATAAAATTTCTCACCACGGGAACAAATAATTTTAGCCAGCGTGTGATGAATAAAATTGTAGCTCTGAACTTTACTGTGCAGTAAGATTGGCATCAGCTTTCAACCATCTGTCTCGTAAACAGCCAACAAGAATTTACCAGCCAAAGGAAAACTATGGATCGTAATGATGAACCCGTGCCTAACGAAAATGTAAAAGCGGACTCAGTACCGTATAAATTGCCTGCTATGCCAACTGATGTGCCAACCCCGCTGCAACGTGAGATCAATCTTTATCCGGCGGCGGCTCCCAAACGCAAATATTTTAGTAATACATTTTTCTTTCTCTTTGGGATTTTGTTGCCGTGTATTTCCCTGGGCGTTGAATTAACTACACACATGTGTGCAGAAGATTTTTTTGATCCGATACCGACAGTTTGGCACATATTTCTTGTGGCTTTTGTGCCTGTATCGAATGCTTTTTTATTGTATGCGCGGGGCAAAGATTTGGTGGAATATCGTTCGTTGCTTGGTATTACAAATGGTGTGACGATTGGCATCGCGACGTTTTATACGCTGGTATATTTGCCGTTACTGCCGCTCGGAATCATAGGCATTATTTTTGTGGGGCTGGGATTTTTGCCTTTGACGCCCGTATTGGCATTGATTGCAAGCTTAGTGGGACGCAAACATTTGCATCAATTGGGTGCGCCTGCACTCGAAATGAAACTGCGTTTATGGACAGGATTTGTACTAGGCATGTTGGCCGTCGTCGTGACTGAAATTCCAGCTACAGTGACACGCATCGGAATGCAGATGGCGTCTTCGCCTGTGAGCGAAACCAGTAATCGCGGCGTAAAAATGTTGCGGAGCTTTGGCAACAAAAATTTGATGCTGCGAAGCTGTTATCAACAACAACGGGCGATGAGTGATTTGGTCAGCACCGTTGTAGCGATGGGCGATCCCGTCAGTACTGATGAAGCTAAAAGCATTTATTACCGCGTCACAGGCACGCCCTTTAATCTCGAAAAACCTCCGACCAATATCAAGTACCAGCGTTGGGATAATGAGCTTGAGTTTGATCGAAACGTGGGTGGTGAAATTGTCGCCGGGCAAGTCAAAGGCCTGTCGTTATTGAGTTCGCGGCAGGATCAATCCATTGATGCGAACGCCGCCATTTCATACACCGAATGGACTTTGGTTTTCAAGAATATTTCTGATCGGCAACGTGAAGCGCGGGCGCAAATCGCTTTGCCACCGGGCGCAGTCGTGTCACGGCTGACCCTATGGATTAACGGCGAAGAGCGCGAAGCCGCTTTTGGCGGACGAAGCCAGGTGCGCGAGGCTTACCAACAGGTAGCCGTTGTGCAACGACGTGATCCGGTGCTGGTGACGACGACAGGGATGGATCGTGTGCTGCTGCAATGTTTTCCGATTCAACCAAATGGCGGCGAAATGAAAGTCCGCATCGGCATCACTGCGCCGCTGCAAATCGAAACTCAAACCGAAGCGACTTTACCTCTGCCATACATTATTGAGCGTAATTTTGGCGTGGATGAAAAAGCGCAGCATTACGTCTGGGTCGAATCCAAACAACAACTGACCGCAACAAATTTGGAAGGCTTGAAACCGGAGCAAACTGAAGCAGGAAAATTCGCGCTGCGCGGCAACGTCACGGAGGCAAATTTAGCCGACGGCTTCATTCGCGCAACCCGCACTACGAATACAAATAAAGCCTGGACGCTTGATCAGCACAGCAAAAATTCCGCAGTCATTACGCAACAAATTGAGGAACAAAAAATCGCTGCTCCACCCCGCATAGTTTTTGTCATAGATGGTTCGCGGCAAATGAATGATCTGCGGCAACGCATTGCCGATTCGCTGGCAAAATTACCTGATGGCATCGAAGCCGAATTATTGCTCGCGTCTGACGGCTGGCTTGTTTTGTCGCACGGTGTAAAAACGCTCTCGCCTGCAACGCGACAGGCATTTGCGAAGCTGATCAAAGATACTGATTTTATTGGTGGTCACGACAATGTTCCGGCTTTGTTGCAGGCGTGGGATGTAGCGACGGAAAAACCCAACAGCGCAATTATCTGGATGCACGGCGCACAGCCTATTCAAATGCGTATGCTGGATGAATTGCAGCAACGATATGAACGACGCCCGAACGGCCCGCGCATTTATGATTTGCAATTGGTGACCGGCCCGAATCGGCTGGCGGAAAATTTAGGTAAAATTAAAACCGTCGCAACGATCCCGAATCGTCTGCACGGCCTGGAAAATTTATTCGCACAATGGAGCGGAACCGCTTCGCACGCTGTCATCACCCGCGAAAAAATCACCCGCGCAAAGTTGTCGCGCCATAATGCAATTGAAACTTCGGATCATTTGGCACGGCTCTGGGCTAACGGTGAAGTGCTGCGATTGGCTGCTTCCCGTGATGAAGACAAAAATGCTGAAGCGGTAAAGCTGGCAATAAATTATCAACTCGTGACTCCGGTCAGTGGCGCGGTTGTGCTGGAAACCAAAGAACAATATGACCGCAATAAGCTGGAAGCTGTGAACCCTAATTCAGTGCCTACCATTCCTGAACCGGAAGAATGGTTGTTGATCGCTGTCGTTGGTGCAGTGCTATTGTGGTTAGTCGGCAAAAAATATATGCGCAAAAATATAACGCACTTAGCATAAATGTATCGCCTGTTTTTATGTCTAAAAATCTCTTATTACCACTCATGCAAATCATCGCCTTCTGGCCTGTGTGGATGTGGTATGGCAAACGTCTGGCGGGGGGGAATAGTGACGATCAATGGGGATTGTTGGCAGTGGCAACGGCGTTAATATTTTTGTATTTGCAACGGGAAATAACATCAGCCGTAAAAATAAATTGGTTAATTCCTTCGTTGTTGATGCTGGTGTACGCCGCTTCTTTTCATGCTGCGCCTCCAATGGTGCGTGCGATGCTGGCAGTGACGGCGCTTAGCTACACAGTACGAAAAAATTATTGCGGGCAAAAATTTCATCCGGCAATGTGGGGCTTACTGTTGCTCGCGCTGCCTGTAATTCCTTTATTGCAATTTTATTTGGGCTATCCGTTGCGGATGCTGGTGGGCGCGTTAACTTCTCCGCTGTTGCAATTATCCGGCATCGCCGTCGTGCAGGAAGGCACAGGCTTAAATTGGAATGGGCAGGTGATCTCGATTGATGCGCCGTGCAGCGGCATCAAAATGTTGTGGACAGGGTTGTATCTCATCTTTACGCTGGCCTGTTTTTATCGGCTCAGCAGCAGCAAAACAATTTTGGCAGTGTGTGCCGGAATGCCTGTCATTATTGGTGGCAACGCGTTACGTGCGGCGGCGTTATTTTACCTGGAAACTGGCATTGCAAAGTTGCCGGCAATCATCAGCCCTGACACCGCACACGCTGCCACTGGCGTAGTCGTGTTTTTACTGACTGCGATTGGCCTTGCCTGGTTGCTGCAATGGCTGCACGGCTGGCAAATTTCGACCACGGAAAATTTATGCGAACAAGAATTGTCTTCGTCATCGCCTGCTGCGTTGCAGGTCTGACACCGTTGCTGTCATTCGAGAGTAAAAAAAGTATCGGCGCAAAAAATAGCAGTCAGAATTTTCCTGGCTGGCCTGCCACCTTTGATGGGCGTTCGTTGCATGAATTGCCGTTGAACCAGGGCGAGCTTCGCTTTGAAAATGAATTTCCCGGCAAGCTGGGAAAATTTTCGGACGGTACACGCGAATTTGCTTTGCGTTGGGTGACGGAGCCAACGCGAATGCTGCATCCGGTGGTGGATTGCTTAAAAGGCTTCGGCTATACGGTCAAACCGCAGCCTTTGTTTGTAGACGAAACCGGGCAACGCTGGGGCTGTGTATTAGCGATGCGCAAAGATCAAACCTTGCGTGTGCACGAACGCATTTACGACAGCGCAGGCCAGCAATGGACAGATGTCTCATCCTGGTATTGGGCTGCGCTGCTGGGGAAAACGACGGGGCCGTGGTGGGCGGTGACAGTGGCCGAGCGGCAGGATTAATTGGTACTGGCGGCAACGTGTCTGGCTTAGAAGCGACGTTCCTCATCTTCATTTCCCTTTCCCGCTAATTTCATTACACTGCGTCACGTTCAAATTTACGCCCCAGGAATATTTCTTATGTCTGATTTTACGTTCACCGCTTCCGACAACACGCCAATTTTTGTTTATAAATGGCTTCCCGCTACGGACATCAAAGGGATCGTCCACATCGTACATGGCCTGGCCGATCACGCCGGACGTTACACCCGCACAGCAAAATCATTGAACGCGCACGGCTATGCAGTATATGCCGCTGATTTGCGCGGTCACGGCAACACCGCACGCAATCAGGAGGAACTGGGATTTTTGGCGGAAGAAAATGGCTGGAATCGCGTGGCGCTGGATGTGCAGGAAATTATGGAATTATCGCGCACAGAATTTCCTGCTGTTCCGCTGATTTTGCTCGGTCACAGCATGGGATCATATCTAGCGCAACAAATTATTTATGAACGTCCGACGCTGCTCGCGGCGGCTATTCTCTCGGCCCCAAATGGGAAGCCCAGCTTGTTAGCGAAAGCCGGGCGCGGCATCGCCAGGGCGGAGCGACTGCGGTTGGGCAAACGCGGCAGAAGCCAGTTCATTAATTCTTTGACCTTCGGAAAATTTAACCAGCAATTTCCCAATGCTGAAACCCCGTTTGACTGGCTCACCCGCGATACGACGGAAGTAAAACTTTATTTCAACGATTCAAAATGCGGCTTTATCGCGACGACACAATTATGGATAGATTTTATGGACGGGATTTCCGAACTCAGCAAACCTGCGCATAAAACGCGCATTCCAAAAGATTTCCCGATTCATATTCTGGCTGGCGGCAAAGACCCGGTTTGTGAAAATGGTCGTGGCGCTGAGGATTTAGCCGCAGAGTACAGACAGGCTGGCTTACAACGAGTGACCTGTAAAATTTATCCTGAAGGTCGCCACGAAATGCTGAATGAAACGAATCGCCACGAAGTAATGAGTGATTTAGTGACGTGGTTAAATGACAAGGTATAAGCGTAGCGCAAACTTTTCAGGTTGCGTCTTTCTAATGAAATATTTCCAAAGGTAAGCGCAACTGTTCTCGTTAAATCATAGCTTGGTAATCAGCACAAACTGGAAAGTTTATGCTACACAAGAGTAGCCGCTACTCAGAAATCCAGCCGAAAACTTGTCCCCAGAATTTGTAAATATCCAGGGTGCGCACGAGCATCGTTTTGTTTCAGGTAATAACTGTCCAGCGTGAAATGTTTGGTCAATGGCAACCGCAACCCTGCGAAAAACTGCGACCGCGTCCAGGCCTGATATTTAGAATCATAAAAAAGTTCATCGGCAATGTAAGGCGTAATCTGATGGTCATGAAATTTTATCGCCTTTTCAAGCTGGAAGCGGTTACGATACCGCCACGTCTTCACGCCAGAAATAAAGCGCAACTCATAGCGATTCCGATCACTAAACACGAAGCCGCCGGGCAATGGCAAACGTGGCGTCAAATCAAAGAACCAGCGATCTTCTTTCGTGTGATTTGTGGGCGCAGGCTGCGCCGCAATAAATCTATACCCCTGCACCACAGTCAAATATTTATGCAGCCGCAGCGTTACACCACCACCGATTTGCTCATTCACCAGTGCGCCTTCATTCCGCCCTAAACGCACGGTACTAAAAAACCCTAACGACACTTTGGCACTTACTTTATAGCTGACTGACAGGTCAGGCCAGTACTGCTCATCACTAATTGGAGCGGATGCCGCCTGCGCCAAAGCCCCGGTTTGCAGCGCCAGAAGCAGAAACAAATAAATCAGGCAGCGCCTCATTTCAACTCCTTTACGAAGTAGCTGACAATGTGATAACCATCCAGAAATTTGAAGGGAGCTTTTCCGCTCGTGTAATGACCACAAGGTAAAATTACTTTTTCAAACGCCACGTCATGTCGTTCACAATCATCAAAAACAATTTGAGTCAGATCAAAGGGAAATGTCAGATCATAACGACCGGCAATCATTTTAACTTTCCGTTTCAGCCCTTTCAACTTTGGAATATAGGCGCTGGGGCTGATCGAAAGCCACGCTTTGCGCGCCTCCTCAAGCGTTAAATTTTCGGCCAGGCTTTGGCGAATATGATGTGTGGTAATTCCCTGCCAAACGACATCGCCAAAATAACAGGAGACGTGGTTAAAAACTCCGACCGCCAATCTTTCATCGTGAATCTGCGCTAAAAATCCGACGCAGGAACCGACGCTGGTTCCCATCACGCCAATGCTTCTAATTCCATGCAATTGTAACCAGTCGGCAGAGCGGCGAATATCATGCACAGCCTGCTGGACGGATTGAATTGTGCGGCCCAGATTCGCGCTGACCATATAATCCGCACGTTCCAACTCTGGCGGTTTGCGCCAGTCGTGGTAAGGCAAGCTAAGTCGCAACGCCGAAATCCCAAATTTATTCAGCGCCTGGCAAATGGCGACATGCGCGTTCACGTCGCCATTCCATTGCGGCATCACAATCACGGCGCGATCCGACTCTTTGCCGTTTTTTTGTGCCGGGTAAAACCTCGCGTAAACCGTGTTATTGGCTGCTGAAATCGTCGTAATACTGCTGGGAAAGCGCAACATAAAACCATCGAAATCAAAATCTTCCGGCTGCGATGGAGCCGGTAAATAAAATTCGTGACTGTTGGGAATAACCCGTTCGTTAAATTGTTCGATTTGGTTGAGCGGAGCCACGGCCTGGACCGCGCCATTGGCTTCACCGTGATGAATGACAGGGTTAGGGCTGAGAAATTCCAGCCCCCATTCAAATGGTCGGACAACCCGATTGTTGTCCTTATCGTGGCAACGCCTTTCCCAGGCATGCATAAATTTTTGATACAAGCAGTTCAATCTCCTCAAAAAAATTGTTCGCGGTTCACAGTTCGCAGTCAGGACGGCACTCCGTCGCTACGGCTTCAGGTACTGTACCGTGCGCCAACTATAGCTTTCAAGAAAAAGAAATGTCGTCGCCAGAGTTGCGCAACCAGCCATGGTTGCGTTGCGTCCGGCGGAGACGGCTTACTAACAAAGGGATTAGTCCGCACACCTCGCAACCATGGCTGGTTGCGCTACTGCTACGGGCGGATTTCCTTGTCTGAAAAACTATATGAACATTACTTTGAAGATTGCGAATTATGTAATGGCGGCGGCGTTTCTGCTCAGCCTGCTGGTGCAATATAACGATCCTGATCCGGTGCGCTGGATGATGATGTATGGCGCGGCGATGATTGCCTGCATTCTTTTTTTGCTGAACAAAAAATATTGGTACATCTTTGCTGGAATCGGAATCATTGCCTTGCTGTGGGCGCTTGACTGGGCACCGGGCGTGATGGGCAAGACGCGATTTTCAGAATTGTTTGCCGCGTGGGAAATGAAAAACGAACGTGTGGAGGAAGCACGGGAATTGGGCGGCTTGATGATTGTCGTGGTGTGGATGGCAGTACTGACTTTTTTCTCGCTTGGCAGAAGCCCGCGAACACGAACCTGACGCACCTGACTCGCGGTACTGTACCCGGAACCGTAGCGATGGTTCTGGGAGAACCCGGCTCGCTACGGCTCGCGGTACTGTACTGGAAGCTAGAAAATCAACTTCAACGCAAATTGTATTTGCCGCGCTGCGAAAGTACTGGTGATCTTGCCGTAATTTCCCGTGTAAGCTCCTGTCGAATCAAACCGAATATTTGAAGCATTGCTGTCCGGCGTCGTGAAATTTGTTCGGTTGAAAAGATTGAATGCCTCCATGCGGAATTCCATCTTTGTACTTTCCTTCCACAGCGGAAACGCTTTGTGCAAACCTAAATCAGCCTGATAAAAACTTGGCCCGCGAACCGTATTGCGACCCGCCGTTCCGAAAGGCTGGCTACGATCTGTCGGGACTGTTGCTGCCAATGGATTGAGGTAATTGGTTGGCTCGTTGGTGTCGTTATACAACGACTGTCCAGTCAAATTTGGACGATAGGTTAACGACGAACCAACCACAAAAGCCGAAGCCGGACTGTAGGTTAGATTCACAGGCAAACCGCTGTTCATCGTATTGATTAAGGTCATTCGCCATCCGCCGAGCGCATATTCAACTGCGGGATGGCTGGCTGACATGAAATGACGGCCTTTGCCGAACGGCAGGTCATATACCACGCTGGTCGTGTTATTGAGTGGTTGATCGTAATTCGACCTTCCCTTGTCATTCAGCAGATTACGAATATTTCCTCGTGAATTGTCGCCGAAGCTGGCTTCCAGATGGCCCGCTGCGTTATCCATCGCTTTTGACCAGGTGAAAGAATTCAGGAAGTACAATCCACCGGAAAACCTCCGCTCCAGCTTCACCTGCAACCCGTTGTAAGTCGTCCATCCGCCATTGAAGGAAGCCTGTACAAATTGATAATTCGCAAACGGACGACGAGCTTGTAACGGCGTGCCTGCGGTTGGATCAGTCGTCGTATTCGCACGTGCCTGATTGTAATCACCCAGGACAATTAATTTGGTGCTGTGGTTGCCAACGTAGGCGACATCTATCAGCCATTTCGAGGGCAGTTCGCGCTGCACACTCAAATGCCAGCTATTCACGTAACCATTACGCGTATCTTTCGGCGTGAAATTCACGCGCGCCGTCAGCGGATTAAATCGTGCAGGTGAAACGAAATCAGTTGGATAGCCAGCCTCGGTGGGACGGAAACACCCGCTGAAATTATTACCCGTGCAAAGCGCCTGGGATGTTTGTTGCACAACGCTGTTGCCGACAATATTTGGCCCGTTGTAGGAAAGCAGATTTTCTCCACCTAAGCGATTGAAGAGAACATAGCTGATTCCGTAGCCACCACGCACCACAGTTTTATCCAGCGCATTCCACGCAAAGCCAAAACGCGGTGCAAAATTGTTGCGGTCAGGATTGACCAATGTCCGATTATAAAGTGAACCATTAGTAGCGGGAATTAAAGTCGCTGTGACCGGATCGAAGTTGCCTAATAAATTATTCTTTTCCCATTGCGGCGTAGCGAATTCGTAACGCAGTCCCAGATTCAACGTCAGTTTTTGATTGACCTTAAAATCGTCTTGCAGATAAGCAAAGTGCATGCGCTGACGAAGGTTGACGATGACCGCATTATTCAGGTCGTATTGATTACGAGCACCAAAAAAGAAATCTGTCAGGTTGTAAATATTGTCGCTTGCTGCGCCGGTCGGACGGCTGAACTGACCGGAGTAAGTATCCTGTCCATATTTCGGATTGAAGTCATCAATCTCAGTACTAATCCGCTGATACTCATAGCCGGATTTGAAGCTATGCTTACCGACTAAAAATGTGTAATTGAAACGCGGATCAATCACCGTTGGATTCTGGAATTGTGGATTACTGGATTGACGACCTAAGCCCAAATAACCGCCAATCGCCTGTGTGCTCAACCCTCCGGCAAAACGTGGATCGGTTGGCAATCCCGGTAACTGAAAGTTCGGATCGCCTACGCCCGTCGGAGATTTACCCGCTTTTGTGCGCGAAATTCCTAACCGAAATTCAAAGACTGAGTTGGTAGTCAAATTATGCGTCACGCCTCCGGCAAGCTGTTGATTCAGCACTCGCAGCGAAGCGTTGGCATTTGAACTAAAGAGCGGCCCTGGCAGGGTCGGCGCTTCGTAGTTATTCATTTTGCGCTGGCTCAGACGGACAAACGCTGTCGTCTTCTCGTTAAAGGTATGGTCAAGTTTCAAATCGCCTTTGTCGTTGAAGAACTGATTGCGCGGCAGATTTTCATAATTATTTGTGGCGTTGGCATTAATTGGTTGCGGGATCGCCGCCAGTACTTGTTTGGCGAATTTTGTCATCGGGACGACAGTTCCAGCCAGATACGTCGTACCTTTAGTTTGCGTGACGCCATTGGAATCTACAAAAGTGAACGGCGCAACAACATCTTTGGTGAAAATCCCGCTTCGATTGGCGACGGTGGGGATCGTTTGGATGTTGCCATTCAAGGTGCGCGTAATGCGGCGGAAGCCTTCGTAATCAAGGAAGAAAAATGTTTTGTCCTTGATGATCGGGCCACCAATCGTGAAGCCGAATTGATTCTGAATCAGCGTCGGTTTCTGGCCGCGCGTCGGTTTGAAAAACCCTACGGCGTTGAGCGAAGTGTTGCGCAAATATTCATACGCCGAACCATGAAAACCATTTGTTCCACTCCGCAAACTGGCATTGATGACCGCTCCGCCGGCGCGTCCGTATTCCGCGCTGAAATTATTGGTTTGTACTTTGAATTCCTGCACGGCGTCAGGCGAAGGTTGGACGACCTGATTGGAAAATCCCTGATTGCTTGTACCGTAAGAATTATTGTCTACACCGTCCATGACAAAATTGTTGAGTGAACTGCGCAGCCCGTTAACATTGAACGAAGCGTCACGTGTCCCGGCTTCCTGCACGTTCAGAACTGAGCGTCTTACACCCGGCGAAAGCAAGGTGAGGTCAGCATACGAACGACCATTGAGTGGCAGATTCACAATTTGTTCTTTGCTGATGACCTGACCGCGATCACTGGATTCAGTTTCCAGCCGTGCGGCTTCGGCGGTGACGGTCACAGTTTCGGTGACAGCCCCGGCCTTGAGCGCAATATCTACGCGTTGCCGCGCTCCGACGGTAACTTGAATATTTTCTGCGAGCGCTTTTGAGAAGCCCTGGACTTCGGCGGAGACCTGATAGGCTCCGATCTTAACGTTATTAAATTGATAATTGCCTTCAGCATCCGTCGTGGACGAAGCTTCAATTCCGGTAGCAGTGTTTTTTAACTTCACCGAAGCGTTTGGGACAACGGCTCCGTTGGCATCGCGGATCGTGCCGACGACGGTTGCCGTGTCGAATTGAGCCTGCGTTAATGAAGCACCGATTAACAAGACGAACAAAGTTAACAGGTGAATTGAGAACTGATGTAGTTTCATAATCTCCTCCGAGATAAAAAAGTGATTTATTTTGATTGCCGCAAATTCCAAATAATAGTGGACGGATGTTATGCCTGCGATAGAGGAAGGTCAAGCAGAAGTTAAGAATTCAGAGAGTGGAAAACTGTGGGGCAGAAAGCCAAACCTACCATTGCTACCGTAAAGAAATAAACAGCTTTTGCAGTCGTTTTTTTAGTGCGCTAAGAGTTCCTGTTTCTCTCTCACTGCTGGATGATTGCCTTTGTTTGACTGGCACTCTTTTCCCAGGATTCGGCGGCACGGCCATTCAAATCCCACATCACCTGTCCGCCCATCAGAGTCATTTCACAGGTTAGTTTTTGCGTTCCCTTCATCATTGATTTTCCGGTGTCTATAAACCCGAACGCGCCTTTTTCCAATTTGAGGACGGCGATGTCGGCGACTGCGCCAACGCTCAGATGACCATATTTTTCGCGGTGAATTTCTTTGGCGGGGTTCCACGTGGATTTTAGAATTACTTCGGGCAACGACATGCCCAGATTCAAAAATTTTGACATCACATTTACAATGTCCTTCATGCCTCCGTTCATACTCCCTGTATGCAAGTCCGTAGAAATCGAATCCGGCGCAAAACCCTGCTTCATTGCAGGCACGGCATAGCGAAGCACCAGGCTCCCCGCACCGTGGCCGACATCAAAAATAATGCCGCGTTTTCTGGCTTCAATCCACGCGGAACGAACTTTGCCATTGTCATCCAGAATCGGATCGTAAGGGCGATAAACGTGCGTGTAAATGTCGCCGGGGCGCAGCTTTTTCATAAACAATTCTTCGTGCGAACGTTCCGGTTTAATGAGACCAAAATCAATCATCACGGGCAGATTTGCTAAACGTCCGGCCTCAACGACACGATCAACGGCTGTCCAATCCGGCGCGGCGTAATGAGCAGTTTTGAAGCCGACCACAACGTCAGGATATTTTTTCGCAATTTCCGCTGCCCGCACTGAATCCATCTCGTTTGTATCCTGCTCAATTTTTCCGCCGCCCATGCCGTGCCCGACAATGTTGACGAAAGCGAACACACGAGTTTTAGCGCGATCAATCACGCGTTGCTTGAAATCCTCGAAATTTGCCCAGCCTGAAGTCCCCGCATCCGCCACAGTAGTTGTGCAGGCGCGAAAGCTGAAACCATCGGGGTAAACGCTTTGATCGCCAGTCAGGGCTTTCATTCCTGTGCCGGTGTAAACGTGAACGTGCATGTCTACAATGCCGGGAGTGACGTATTGACCGCTAACATCCACCACCTGTTTCGCTGTCGCACCGTCAATATTTTTTTCCACCGCCGCGATCAGGCCATTCGCTATTGCAACATCGCGCTTCTCATTAAGATTATTTTTGGGATCAATGACATGTCCATTTTTGAGCAGCAAATCATATTTCGGCTGCGCGATTAAAGATAAACCAACCAAACAGGTCAGCAGCGTAAACAGGATCATTCGCATCGTATCGTTCCTTTTCAATTTTGTAATTAACTACTTTGCTCTCATCTCTGGTTGACCGCTCATAAAACTTGTTTCGCCAATCCAGGTAGCGCCGACCGATTCGGAGGTCGGATATTTGCCGATGATCCAGACTTTGATGTCATTCGGATCAAGGGCTGCTCCGTTATAACCACCCCACGCACTTGGCCCCGGCGCGCTGCTGTTTTTGAGCAGCGAACTGGCGTGCAATTTATTTTGCGTATCAATTGCCAGACGTCCGGTAAAGCGGATGGCGGGAAATTCGGCGGCGCTCGAACGGTTAAAAACCATGACTAAATTATTTTGCCCGTCAATCATTACCGTGGGGCAAAAGTAATCGTAGCCCTGCGCACCGAAAATGTGGTGCTGAACAATTTTTCCAGCGCCGGGATTAATCTGAAACCACTGAATGGCAGAGCGGTTTTCCTCTTCTTCCCAATTCGCGGCGACGGTGTGCGCGGCATAAAGCAGGCCGTTGCGAAAAACTGCATTCACAATACGCGTATCGCCGGTATCAAGCTCCCGCGTCGTACCGGCTTGTGGCGCATTCGGTGGCAAATGATATTCGGCGGTGGAAATTGCTCGACGTTGCAACTGCGGTTCTGAGTTCAGCAAATATTTCAGACTCCATAGAGTCAGCGTCTTACCATCACGCGTAGCGTTCACCAGGTATTCAACGCCAGGTGCGCGAAACGTGTGTGCCGGGCGCACGCCAAACGCAGGTGTGTCATCAGGGTTGCGTAAATTCCAAAAATCGAACCAGGGGATTTCACCTCCGGTCAGCAGCGGCGACTTATCCAGAATTCGGAGCTTGGCATAATGAAAATTCCCCTCTCCATCAAACATATTTGCGGTCAGGTAAACGGCGTGGCTATCCAACCCAAGTCCCAGCGAAGTTGCATGATAAGTCGTCAAATCCTGCCCATTTAAATTTGCATTTAAGCGCCAGCCCCACCAGTTGCCCGTTGGATTACGAGTTTGCGAAACAGCGATCAGGAAAGAAGAATTCAAGCCGTCAAAAATCCGGCTCTCGCTCCAGGCACAGGCCACAATCATCCACCGTCCGGTATGTTGATCGTAAACCGCTTTGGGATTAAAGATTGACAGCTCCTCGTCATCAATCACCAGCGGCGCAAACCAGTCGGCCAAATCGCATTGCAATAACGATTCTCCGGCTTTGTTCAGCGCCGCCCATGACGAAGTACTCACGGCAATTAAATGCGAAGGCCCAGCCGCTAAACTGCTTTCCAACGGTCCCCAGCCAAGTTCATCCGGGCCGGCAAAATCCGCCGGAAGTCG
Source organism: Blastocatellia bacterium (assembly GCA_043719385.1). Lineage (GTDB taxonomy): Bacteria > Acidobacteriota > Blastocatellia > RBC074 > RBC074 > JAFDVL01. The sequence continues at coordinate 20,510 of JAYSTY010000081.1, forward strand.
TAAGGAACTGAAAATCGCGGCGGCCTTGAACGTTTGGACATCGGCTTGTAAAAGATTTTCGTCCCGCGCCACGTCAGCCGAATGAAGCGCCGCATTTTTTAAATTTTCGTAATCGCGGGCACCGACTTCACGCCCGCCAATGGGAAAGGGGTTTGCAGGGATGACATTCTGTTTTCGCTGCGACTGGCATTTTGCGGCAGCCTGTACGTTGAGAAGTACGCCCGGCGCTGAGAGCAGGCTGGGCATTCCCTGCGCCTCTGGAAAATCTATCATTTCATTATAAGTTTGACCTGCATGATTCTGACTGACAAACATTGATGACTCCTCTCTGTAACAAGTCTGTAACTTGCCAAAGCTTAAAAAAAGTTGGACGGCACCAAAAAACGGCGATGGCGCACAACTAAATGTGAGGAAAGCTGGTAATCGGGGAATGAGCAACAACCGCTAACCAATTACGGTGAGGTGAGAGGACAAAAGAGCCTGCCGGGAATGTTAATAAAACCAAGTCCTGACTCAAATCCATCATAAAGATATAAGTGATGATGTCAAGCCATGCCCTTCAACAAATTTGATTCCGATAGTAATCACGTTAACGACTTGAATTGAGCAGCAACTTATTGTAAGTTCTCTCGCGTTTTCAGGAATTGAACTTACTTTAATTTTCTACTTCAACGTGGAGACTATCCGATGTCTGAAGAACTGAGTCAGGCGGAGCATAATACGAAGCAGGAACCCTCTCCATTTGCCGACCCGGTGGCGACTATTCTGGAAGCAAATGGCCTGGGAGAACGAGCCGCGATGACCCCGTCTCAGGTGGTGGAATGTGCGAAAGATGCGGGCGACAATCGGTTACTCATGGCTGAAGTGGGAACACGTCGTTTTTTCCTCACGCTCTCTCCGGCCCTCAAAGGAAGACTGGTTGGTGAAGACCGCATTGATGACGAAGAAGTCCGGCTGCATTTCGAGGTGAACATCATCGGCGGCTCACTCAAAAAATAAGTTCGCTTCATTTTTCATTGCCCTTTAGTAAAACGTTATCCCTTACCCCGTTGCCGCACGTTTTACGAATTTGCCCCTTTTTAAAACTTACCCCCGCTGGCATTCAGGCAACTTCTCACGCCCCCGTTACATCTGTATGCCAGACCCTTAACGTACTATACATTGAAGAAAAGAAAGGGAACCCAACTATGAGCAGCTATCTCAATCAGACGGAACCGATTCATCAAATTCCGAACCTTCGTCACGACATCAAAGTTGAGGATGAACCAACCGGCAAAGCCTCTCCGCAATTCGAATATACTTTGCTCCGCGCTCAGGTAGACGAAATAATTGATCAGGGCTTAAACGATATGTCGCTCCTGATTAATGGCGAGGAAATGGATACCAGGTATCCCGAAGGCATCTGGAAAGATGGCAAAGCTTTTGCAATGGTCAATGGCAATCAGGTTAAGTTGTTAGGCTCAAAATTTTCCGCCATGAATGCCCTGCTTTCGGTCGGGATTGCGCTTTATTAATTTGCGCCTGCGTCAGCTAATCGTTCGTCGCGCGTTCAATCAGCCGTGTCGCGCCAATGATCCCCACGGGTAAAGCCAGCAGATTGACAATAGGGATATGCAGCAATAAATATCCGGCGACACTGAAGCCCAGCACCGACGCAGTATTTTTCCGCCACCAGCCTATTTTCTGACGAAATGAAAAGCCGCGCATCGAGAGCGGCACATCCAGAAAGTCCATCCCGCAAAAACAAATCGTAACAACAATTCCGAGCGGCACTCCCAGCGGTGGCAGAAAAACCGTGAGCAGTAAAACAAGCACAACAATGATCAATTGCAGCGTCACCAGCTTAATTCCTTCCCAAATCGCCTTGAAAAACCCTAATTCATTTTCTTTGGGTAAAATATTGCCATTGAAATGAGAAGTTTTCAGGCTGATTTTTTCACTGATCGGAGCCAGAAAAATGCGCGTGAGCGGTAAGTAAATTAAATACGCGAAAAACAAAACTAGCAGGACAGTTAAGGCCTGAACCAGCAATTGTCCATCAGGTGAGACAGTCAGATAATTGCTCCATAAATTTCCGACCAGCCAGGCGCTGCTCCAGGCCAAACCGCCAATCACAACCAGCGTCAGCAGGATCGGGATAAATGCCAGCGCCAGCAGTTTGGGAGAGCGAAAAAGCTTGCCGATGCTGCTGTAAAAATAACCCGCCCCATGAAAAAAACTAACGATAGGATTCATTAAAATATTTTAGTTGAGCGAAATCTTTATTGGTTGTGAAATGCCACTGACCGTCAAAGTTAAGCCTTTGATTTGTGTCACATCCTGCTTCGTATTAAAAAATAAAACGCCGCGCTTTTCGGCTTTTGCGTCCAGGACAAAATTTTTAGGCAGCGCAATATTTTCCAATTGTTCCAATGTCTGTCGCCGGCCTTCTTTGTTATAGACTCGCACGCCTTCAAATTTCATTACTCGTCCAGGCTCTTTTTTCGGCGCAAGCTGAGCAAATTTTTTGCCACTGGCATCACGCAATTCAAATTTTGGTTTAAGTTGCTTATCAGCGCGATTCACTAACCTGACATCAATGACCGCAATTCCGGCTAAAGGCAAATTAGCCTCAAAGCGCTCGAACGCTTTGTCATCGTCAAGCAACGCCGCCGCCGAAATTTCAAGTTCAGTTGAATTTGCTGTTTGGGCCGCTTCGATAGGTGTGTTTTGCGGAATTGAAGCGATTTTATAGAGTGGAACACTGCAACCAGCGTTTAGAATTAAAAATATAAAAACCCAATTTTTCCTTATAGCATCAATTCGCATAATAGATTTAATCATTGGACGAACCGCGCAGAATTGTCAATTCAATTGGGCGACCAGCGGCGAAAATTTGAGGTGCGCTGAATAATACTTACAGCCTGAAAGTCCGCACTACCAGGCGATCACTAAAGAGCGATTCCAGCGCCTCCGCACGATTTCACTCTTCCGCTCTGGCGCATTCCGCCGTCTTGCGGCATAATCCATTTGTTCGATCAAATAAAGATTCCACTGGCGGGCACGCCGCCGATACTGAATTAACCATATAAATTACGGTCCGAAATTTGGAGGAAAACTATCCATGAATAAGCAGCGGCTCTTTCTTGCCAGTTGTCTGTCACTTGTTGTCACCGCAATGATTTTCGCTTTGCGCGGCAATGTTGAAGATTTAGTGAAAGCTGATCCGGCGCTCGCCAGCTATTTTCCGGCAGCAGCGGCCAGCGCCAATTACGGCTGGCTTTCGACCTTAGCCTTTTTTGGCTTTGCAGCATCAATTCTCGTCACTTCTCCGATGCTGGATGCGCTCGGCATGCGGAATTTACTCTATCTCGCCTTCGCGCTTCACCTCATCGGAGTCATCGGCTTCATCATCGCGCCGACCTATACTTTAATGTCAGTTGCGATGTTATTGGCAGGTTTTGGTAATGGCTTGGTCGAAGCCGTTATCAACCCGTTAATTGCGACGCTGTATCCCGAAGAAAAAACGCACAAGCTCAATGTGCTGCATTCCTGGTGGCCGGGCGGATTAATTATCGGTGGCTTGCTGGGCTATTTTATGTCGCAGATGCAAATCGGCTGGAAGGGTCAAATGTCAGTCATTTTAATTCCAACCATCGCGTATGGCGTTTTACTCTTCGGACAGAAATTCCCCCTGACCGAACGCGCCGCCGCCGGAATTTCAACGGATGAAATGATCAAGACTGCGTTGAATCCGTCATTTTTATTATTGCTCGGATGCATGATGATCACGGCTTCGATTGAGTTAGCGCCAGGTCAAATGGTCGGTTCGGTACTGAGCAAACTAGCCAATATGAGCGGTATTCTGATTCTGGTTTATGGCAGCGCCTTGATGTTTGTCCTGCGCTATTTCGCCGGAGCCATCGCCCACAAAATATCTCCGATTGGCATGATGTGCGTCTCCGTCGTGCTGGCAGCAATTGGATTATTTATGTTAGCGAACG
>JAYSTY010000082.1:0-9734 GCA_043719385.1 Blastocatellia bacterium
GCGCTGCCGAAACCTGGGAGGCGGACAGCATTTTCCTCGGTGCGCGGGGGATGGGAACGATTGACAGATTCATGATCGGCAGTATCTCATCAGGAGTCACGGCACGCGCTCATTGCTCAGTTGAGGTTGTGCGCGTTAAATAAACAGGGAGCAGATGTCCGACAACGCTGCCAGCTTGTCGGCAGATTTACGGCACCACAGTTTTTCTTGCAGACTGCTGCTTGTATCGTGCCATTCGCAGGCAGGATGCCGGCGTACCCAGGTTATAACAGGAATTATGCCAGCCCAGGCGTTAGCTAAAATTTTATTCGTGGACGATGAGCCGCTCATTCGCTGGACGCTGAAAGAGGCTCTGCGCGGCTGGGGATATGACCCGATAGAAGCAAAGACCGCTGCTGAGGCACTTGAGCTTTTTGCGCAAACACAACCTGCGGCGGTGTTGCTGGATATTAATTTGCCGGATGGTTCAGGGCTGGAATTATTGCGTGAATTCAAACAGCGCAATCCACAAACGATAATTGTTATGGTAACTGGTGAGGTACTGATTGAGAACACTATCGCCGCGTTGCGGGGCGGGGCGGACGATTTTATCGGCAAGCCGATTAACCTGCCGGAATTAGAATACGCCCTGCAAGCGAGGCTCGAAAAGCAAAGCAAAGGTCAGTCAACAAAGACGCCCAGCCCGCCGCGTTTATTGATTGTGACCGATTCTGTCATGCGCAGACGCCAGTTGAGCAATGCTTTCAGTTCGCCTGAGATAGAAATTACGAGTGTCAGGTCGGTGGAAGAATTTAATCACGCCTGTCTTGAGCGGCATGATTTAGTAGTAATTGATTTGGAACCGGACAGGCTGAAAGAGGCATTAAAAATGCTACGGGACAGCGCCGCCCACGCGGATATTCCGCTGCTGGTTGATGTGGGGAGAATTTCGTCGGATCGCTCTCTGGCCGGAGTCCTGCCGCAATTTCGGGCGATGCCCTGTAACCCCAATGAAATGGTCGCGCTGGCACGCCGACGCATGATGACGATGACCACTCCTGCAACAACGCGGACATTACTTTAAAATTAACCTGTCGCTACAACTTCAGGTACAGTACCGCGAGCCGTAGCGAGTCGGGTTTTATCCATTCCAGTGTTCGGTGATTCCAGTAATGCGTTCCACGCGAAGGCGAAAAACAATCGGCGCTGGTGAATTTCTCGTCAATTTCGCTTCGACGGGAGTGAGGTGCGGAAGTCGCTTAAAGAGCGAGGTCATAATCAGCTCCCGCTCCTGTAAATCAGTAATTTCTTCGTATTGTCCAAACGCAATCACACTCCGCCAATTAAAAGCATCCGTCACTTCGTCCACTTGTAAACAGGCACGCGGATGGGCGCGTAACGCCTCAATTTTTCGTCCTGGCAGGGAGTGAATGTAAAGACAATCATCCTCGTACACATAGCTGATCGGTACGACATAAGGTTCGCCCTCCACGTTACAGCCGAGGTGTCCGGTAATTTTTTCACGCAACAATTGTTGCGCATCACGTAAGCCTAATTCTTCGATCATAGTTAGTCCTTAAATAGTTACATGCGCGGGTTTAAGCGGACGGGCAATCAACACCGGACAGGGCGCTTGTCGCAACACGCGATCAGCGTTGGAGCCGAACAGCGCACGCATTGAAAAACCCGCGCCGTGGACGCCCATACAAATCAGATCAATTTGATTTTCTTCGGCATAAGATAAAATTTCGCGGTAAGGCTGACCGGCCAGAACGGCCTGTTTCACCTCGCACCATAACGAAGTTTCAGTCGGTAAAGCCTGGTGAAGCTGGCGCGTGGCGCGTTGAAAATCACCTTCGATTGATGGCGGCAATGAGGTCAGGGCAGGCGCCAGAGCATAAGGCAGGACGTGTAATAAATGCAGTTCAGCCTGATATTCCTGGGCCAGCGAAGTCGCGTATTGCAGGGCCACTTCCGCATCATTCGAGAAATCGTGCGCGACCAGAATTCTTTTGAGATTAATTTCGTGCGTCGTTTCTGCGATCCAATCCCGCTCGTTGGGGTGAATGATTAAAACGGGACAGGGAGCAGTGCGACTGACTGCCTCCGCCGTTGAGCCGAGCAATGCCGCCGCCACCGGACGCCGCCTCGAACGCATGACAATTAAGTCAATTTTCCGTTCCGCCGCTGCCTGGGAAATCGCAGTGGTTGGCTCACCTTCAACCACGACTGCCTCAAACGGTTGATGATCCTCGACCGCCTCGCCCAGTTGTCTGAGGATGGCGTCTTCGATCATCCGGGTGAAGATTTCTCGTCCATGAACTTCGGCGAACGACTCAATACAATGACAAAAATAAAGTTTGGCGGAAAAAGCGCGTGACAGTGCAATGGCATAATTCAGCGCGGAATCTGTCTCTTCAGTTAGATCAATCGGGCAAAGAATGCGGTTAATATTCAACATATAAATTAATTCATCGGTTAACGATGACCTCCACTCTGACCCTTGCAAGGCTTGTGCCTGAAAATAGAGCTACAGGTTAATTGTTTTCGTTCAGCCAAATCACCTGAGAAGACCAAACCAACTGAGCAGCTTTCCGCACCGCTGGGGAATTCTGCTCATTCCTAATCTCAAATGTCCTGCTGCTTCAGTAAATGCTGCGACCATAAAAATGGCACAACAATCCAGGCAACCATTCCCACCACAAGTAAAAGAATACTGGCAATTTCTCCGCCGAAAAATTTCATCAAGGCTGCGCCCGCGACACCAAAAATTTCTTTGCCGTTCAGAACAATCAATGAGGCGACGCGCGTCATGTCTACGGGATTGCCAAACAACGAAGCGAAAATTAATTGATTTGCCGTGTGCTCTTTAAAAAGAAACGTGCCGCCAATCACGAGCAAGTCATAAAACAGCACAAAGAAAAACCACAGGAACATAACCACCCCAAACGCACGATTTTTACGCTGGCACAGGGCTGCAACCAAGGCGGACAAGCTCAGGAACACTAAGGCTAACAACAACGCAAACCCCACAAACAACGGATAACGCAGGACGTCATCAGTGCCAGCGCGCAGGGCAATTACCACTCCGCCCAGGCCAAAGCCAATTAACGTCGCGGTCAGCATCGAAGCAAATAGTCCCAATAATTTTCCGAACCAGATTTCGCTGCGTGTGACGGGTTGCGCGAATAACAATTCGCTCGCGCTTTTTTCGCTCGTAAAACTTAGCGTCCCCATAACCAACGCGACGAGCGGCACAATGTACAGCACTAAATTAAGCAAACTGGCAGAAGTGCGCGTAAAGCCCTGAAAGCCGGTTGCGCCTGCGGTGAGTAAGCCAAAATACGAAATCGCCAGGACTAAAACGCTAAAGACCCCCGCAAAAATAATCGTCCATTTGTTGCGAATATTAATCGTCAATTCCTGTTTGGCAATTGTGGTGACCGCGTTGATGTCCATACTTATTTCATTGTCCCTTATCCATTGTCCATTACCCGGCCAGAAAATTTCTGTTTATTAATGGGCAAGGGGTAAGGTTGAATGCTCCTCACCGAATACTTACTTTTTTATTCAGCTTTTTATCGTTTCAATAATTCCGAAAAATTCAGCACCCTGCTTTGATACTTTACGGCTGCTGCTTCGGCTCTGGGACTATCACCAAAGGCAATAATGCCGCCACTCATCGGAGTAGAAATTTGCTCAGCTTTGACAAACCTTGCGGTACTTTCTGTGAGCCAGTTTTTCTTTTCGTAATCCACAAAAAAATAGGTCACATTTTTTGGATCAGGTTTTTCTTTCAGGTAATCCAGCATGCAACCGATGTCATCAAATTTCAGCGCATCCCCATCCTGGTTAATAAATTCGGCAGCGAATTGTTTTTCGGAAATTGCCATCTTGCAATGGGTGCATACATCTTCGGCGGCAATGTCTACGGGTTTGATTTCATTTGTGCGACAGGCAGGCGAGCACATCAGCACCAGCACCAGAAAAATAAAATCGTATTGTTTACAGCGATTCTTCATAAATTATTGTTCGCGCCTTTCCTGATTGATGTACTGCAAATAAATGTTTTCAAGCGAAGGCTCCTGTGTCGAAAAGCTGGTAACTTTACCACCAGCACTTTGTACTGCTGCCAGAATTTTCAGGCGTGCTTCGGGTGCAGAAGTGAGCAACATTGCCTGCGGCTCAAGCGTGACGCCATTGGCACCCGCAGCCTGTGCTGCCATGATTAAATTTTCTGTGGAGTTGCTCAACTCAATTCGCATTTTACTATTCAGCCTCAATCCGGCGCGTAAGGCGTTGACGGATTCCAGCGCGACTAATTTTCCTTCTACTAAAATGGCGACGCGGTCAGCTAATTGCTCGACATCAGCCAGGACGTGGGAAGTAAAGACGATTGTTTTTCCGGCTTGTTTGAGCGTCCGTAAAAAGGCGCGAAATTGCAGTGCCCGTTCCGGGTCAAGACTCGCGGTTGGTTCATCCAGTAATAAAATCGGCGCGTCCGGCAAACACGCTACGGCTAAGCCCAAACGTTGCACCATACCACCAGAAAATTGATTGACAGGCTTATCAGTGAAACCATTAAAACTGAAGTTGGAGCTTTGCAGCACAGCGTCAATCCGTGTCACAGGCAATTTACGCAGCTTGCAAAAAAATTGCAGGACTTCACGTGCGGTCAGATTGTCGTGGAAATTTACCTGCTGTGGTAAGTAACTCAGCAGGCTTCTGGCCTGGCGCGGGTTTTGCCAGACATCAAGGCCAGCAATCGTAATGTTGCCTGCTGAGGGCGGCATCAATCCGACCAGACATTTCAGCGCCGTAGTTTTACCGCTGCCATTTGGCCCCAGCAGGGCAAATGTCTCGCCCGCTTGAATTGCCAGCGACACCTCGTTGACTGCGGTGAAAGCGCCGAATTTTTTTGTCAGTTGATTGACCTGAATCATCGTCTACGCCCTTTCCAGATGACGACCGCAGCCATCCCAAACATCAATAACGAAAGGCTGGCTAACAGAAATTGTGGCTGGTGATTTGGTGCTGTTGCCACGAAAGGATAATGAAAAATTGCCGGCTTGATCTTTGGCATGGGGTCCGCCAGCGCCGAGCCTTTGATAATCGGAAAAGTTTTTTCTGCGGTCGCTAAAGCCTGGGCGGCGGGGCTGTTAAAATAAAGCCGCAGGCGCGGATAATTGCCTTCTAAATATTCAAAGACATTTTGGATTTTGTGTGCGACATCCCCAACGCCGTCGGTGTCCAGATCATATCCTTCGTAATCGCTCCAATAATTTTGCTGCCACCGCGTGTTCGTGCTGGTGCCGACCAATTGCAACGGGCTTAAATTCTCAACGAAATTGTTCCCCACAAATTCGCACTGATCAGCACTCCCGAAAATTTGCAGCGCCACATCATTTTCGGCAATGACGTTGTTCACAAAACGGCCTTTTCGCAGGGCTTCCAGAAACAAACCACAGGCGTTGTCAATGATGAAATTGTTTTCGGCTACAGAGTCATCGCAAGCCTGAAACAGAATGCCGAACGAACTAAAGCCGCGATTATGAATGAACGCATTACGCCGAAAGATGATGCGTTTGGAATACATAAGCGCGGCGCCCGCAACATTGTCGGAAAAAAGATTATCCTCAAACTGGTTATCGTCGGAGTTCATGAAATGCAGGCCATAGCGCAATTTCGTGACGCGATTTTTTTGGATAATATTGCGCGGGCTGCTCTGGATATACATTCCATCGCGTGCTTCAGTAACTGAATTCGACAAGATAAAATTATCAGGGGAGTTCCAGAGATGCAGCCCTGCTCCACGGTCGCCGACTTCTAACGAAGTGCGCCCGCGAATCGTGTTTTCCCTGATCGTGTTCCTGCCGGATTGCCATAAATAGATGCCGTAAAGAATGTCGCGCAATTCATTATTCGCAATCAGATTATTATTCGTTTTCAGCAAAATGCCGGAATCTTCCTGCTGCAATTCATTGCCACAATGCTCCACGATAAAACCTGTAATCATGCAATGATCAGCCATCACCACGATCACACTGCCCTTACCTGTGCCACGCAAAACAGGTTTGCCGCTGCCCTCCAACACCAGCGGTTTATCCAACACAAGATTTTCGTTGTAAGTGCCAGCTTGTACCTGAATTGTGTCGCCCGATTGCGCCGTGTTGATGGCGGATTGCACAGATTGAAATTGTGCGCCTGTTGATGCAACGATAAGTGTTTCGGCTTGACCAGAAAAGGAAAGTAAGCAAAGGCAAAAGAGCGAAGTTATGAGATAAATTGCCCGCATAATTATTAACTCGCTTCTGCTTCCACTTTTCGCGATAACCAAATTGCGACAAACAACAACACACCAAATGTAATCAACGCGAACGAAGCTATATCGGGAGTGCTGACAACCGTAAAATTACCGACCTGTTCTGTGCCGATTAAGGGAGGTGTGAACGGCGGTACTTTGATTGCGGCCTGTGGATCAAGCTTATGCCCATAATCATAAAGGCGATGATAGAAGCCCCAGAATGAATACAAGCCAAACCACGTGAAGAGGGCAAAAACGTCTACGAGTTTGGACATTTTACCAATCACAATCGCGCGCAGGGACAATAAAATCAGGACTCCGATAGCAAACGGGAGCCAGGTGAATTCGCTGAATTCATGTTCCAGCAAAGGCCGCATTCCGATGTAATGATTTAGTGAATTGATTTCGCGCAAATCATCCCGCCCACTGGTTTTTGCGCCTTCTAACTGATGGGCGTAAATGGCCAGTCGCAACCCATCAGGATATTGATTCGAGGTAAATGTCATGCGCCACAACGGAAAAATTAAGGACGGGAGCAGCACAAACGCCGCCACCAGAATTACGATGCGGCTTTTAATGTTGAGAGAATGCTCAAAGAAGTCATACTCCTTCAATAAAAATTGTATCAGCCATAATTTAACGGGAGAATTTTGCGTTTTGATAGCGTCTTGTGCCGTTGACATAAAATTTCTCAAATCTGCCCTGGGTACGCAGGCGTCTCGCCTGCGTACCCAGGTGCTTACTTCATTGCCAAAGCTTTGCCAGTTGGTTTCACCAGCAAATACGATTGCATTTCCTGATGTAACGCCGAGCAGAAGTTGGTGCAGTAATATGGAAAGACACCCGGCTTATCAGCGACGAACGAAATTGTTTTTGTTTCGCCGGGGTCAACGATGACGTTGAGGTTGTATTCACCAAGTCCGAAACCGTGCAGCTCATCGGTGGTTTGCTCAACATTCGTCAGATAAATAGTCACCTTGTCGCCCTGATTGACTTCTAGTTTCAGCGGTTCAAAACTGCTCCGCACGGCAATCATTTTCACGGTGACGTTGTTTCCGCTGCGTTCGACTTTGGCGTCTTTGATGTCCCAAATTGCATTGGGGTTTTTGTTTTCCTCTTTCGCATAGACCTCAATAGGTTTGAGCTTGTCCGCCTTGATCATTTGCGAGTAATGCGGTTCCGGTTCGGTGAAAGCGTCGTAAATTACTTTCATCTTTTCGCCGCTAATATTAATCAGTTGCGAGCTTTCCGGTTGCGAAGGGCCAACACTCAAATGCCGTCCGTGCGAAAGTTTGTTGAGTGCGACAAGGTATTTCCCATCGGGGTTGACGGTGTCGCCTTCGGCTGCGACCAGGTGACCTATGTTGTATGCAATCGGCACTTTATCCACGACTTCCCACGTGCCAAGCTTCCACTTTGCGACGGCGCTTTCGACAAACAGGCTTGTATAAGCAAAGCCCTGATTGTCGAATTGCGTGTGCAACGGGCCTAAGCCAACATTGACTTCGGCTTCTTTCACGCTTTCATATTTCAGCACTGGAATGCCGTCTTCTTCACCCGTGAAATCTTTGGCTTCAATTGCTTTCATCATTTTGTCAAAACTGAATGCCGTCGTGATGGATTGCAATTTGCCGCTGCCAATAAAATATTTTCCATCAGGAGTAACATCCACACCGTGCGGAGATTTACTGCACGGCACGAAGTAGACAATGCCTGGCGTGGCTTTCGGATCAATTACCATGACGCCACCGATGTCCTTAACCTTGCCTTCTTTGACGGCTTGTTCCGCGGCTTTCCAATTTACCGCCGCAATGTAATCACGGTCTTTTTGTGTTGAAGTCACTTCTAATTTTCCCGTCGCGCGTTCGGAGTTGTAACACGTCCAAAATGCCCAACCTTCGCTGGGGCCTTTGCCTGCATCACCTAAATCGAAATTGAACGGCGGCATTAGAATTTGCCAGCCGACACTCATCTCGCCCGATTGCGGATTGATCGCTATGCCAGAAACAATGCCGTTATATTTCGTGGCGTAATCTTCGAGCGGGGCGACAGTACCTTTTGGCAACGGCACAGAAAACCGCGAAGCCGCGAGCATATATTCCGAATTCGGCGTTACGAAAGCACCGCCGTGCAAACCGGAAATATTCGGGATGGGGCCAAGAATTTGTTTGGTTTTGAAATCTCTGAGGTCAATGCGTGCGACACGATTGTTGGCGTTGTCATTCACGAACATCCAGCGTCCATCATAATCGCCTTTGGTTTCGCTGAGGGAGGGATGATGCACATCACCCCACGTAAATCCACCCAGCATTTTTTTCGATTCTTCATCAAAACCATAGCCCGTTGCGGGATATACCGCGAAGACAGGAATCGTCGAAATATGCCGCATTGACGGGACGCCCGCGACATAAACGTTGCCCGAGTGACCGCCCGAATAGAATAAATAATATTCGTCGGTTGTTCCCGGCGTGACATAGGTGAGCGCCGCCGCCGCCGCGTCTGTACCTGCGGGGACTGCTGTTTGCAAGGTTCCCTGCCCGCAACTAATAAAACCAAAAGTTGTGAGCGCCACCATCAATGCCCCAGCCCCAGCCCATGTAATGTTTATTTTGTTGGTTAGATCATTAAAGCGTTTCATCTTTGTTCCTCCTTATAAGAAATTATTTTGCAGACTTTTCCTGCTCCATTTTCTTTTTGTAAGCCAGCTCTAATTGCTCAATCGCTTCACGACGTTCCCCGTCTGTTAATTTGATTTTTTGCGTTAAGACCATTTGCATTGTGCCTGTGGGTTGCAGCATGAATTGCTCCAAATCTTTACCGAAGCGCTGCTTGACATCCGCTGCCGCCAGCGCGAGATCAGGGCCGGATTTATTTTGTGATTCGAGACCGTAGACACTAACCGAATGACATTCGACGCAACCCTTTTGCACAAAGAACTGCGCATTTCCAGCGCTGCCGCCACACGCAATCAGCCACAGTGCAAAAGCAAACGTAAGAGTAGTTAGCATTAGTTTTGTGTACTTATGAATAGTTGGTGGTTGGTTGCCTGCTAAATTACTTTTCATAAAACCCTCCCGGTTGAGCAAGATTTTCCCGCGTAGAATCTGTTCGGGGGCAAACGCTATGCCGATGAAATGTCTCTGCGTCTTACCTGTTTTTGCGGATAACTACGCACTCGAACCAATAGTGCGTTACGGTATTGGGGAAAAATGCAGAGGAAATTCACCCACTATCCCTGCGTGCAGCGCCAGCTTTTATGGCTTGATTTTTTGCAGTTCAGGGCGGCAGAGTGGGGAACGTTCCCCGGTAATACTTCCGCCACTGTGGAAAAAACCGCTTTACAACAGTGGCTGCACAGAATTTCTCTGTTCATCACAACGGCACAGTGTTTGCTATAGCTTTCAAGAAAAGGAAATGGCGCACAAACAGTAGCGCAACCAGCCATGGTTGC
>JAYSTY010000083.1:0-4009 GCA_043719385.1 Blastocatellia bacterium
AACTCCGACTGCAACACCTTCACCTCTTCCTGTAACTTTAAAATCGTATCTTTCACACCATCCGCACCATCCGATTTTTCTTCTTTCACCAATTTAAGAATACTAACCGGCTTACCTGTTGTCGTCGTTTGGTTCGTCTGTCTCGTCGTCTGTATCAGTGCTTTGCTCGCCATGTTTTCTCCCTCCTCACCTACAGATATTGCCAGCCTGTCTCCTGAAAAAAAGTAACTGCTCCGATTGCGGTCAAGCTTGCCCACTTCGGAGCAGTTACTGACACCCAGTGAGATGTGCGTGATAACGAGGCATACTTTACTGAATCTGTAAGCCCGCGCCAATTCGTAGAAATACGGAATTTTACGAGTAATTTCCCGTACTTAACTGCGTAGTAAATTTGCCTGGGAGTTCAGGCAGGAAGAGCGAAAAAATACTTTCGCCCTGTATTAACAAGAGGTTTATTCATCCAGCGGCAATAATCCACGTCTGATTGCATACCGGATGAGTTCCGTGTGATTACTGAGACTCAGCTTCTTCATGAGGTTGGCGCGGTGCGTTTCGGCGGTTCGGGGGCTGATAAATAAGCGCTCGGCAATCTCATTATTCGTGCATCCTTCGGCGGCCAGCTTTAAGACTTCACGTTCACGGTTGGTCAGGGAATCATAGCTGTCGGTGATCGAAGATTCAGATTTTTGAATATAAGTTTCGATGGCTCTTTCTGAAAGTTGCGAACTGAGATAACGTCTGCCCGCTAAAACTTCGCGGATGGCATGGACTAATTCATCGGCGGCTGAATCTTTGAGTACATAACCATTAGCCCCATTTCTGAGTGCTTCCAGCACATAGGATTCAGCAGCGTGCATTGAGAGAATAATTATTTTTACATTTGGCACACGATGCCTGACCTGGCGGATAACTTCTAATCCGGTCAGGCCTGGCATCATCATATCTGTGATCAGAATATTGGGCGTCAGATTTTCCACCAATCGCACGGCGTCAATGCCATCGCCAGCTTCTCCAATTAAGCTGAAGTCTTTCTCTGCCTCAAGCACCGAGCGCAGCCCGCGCCGCACAATTGGATGATCGTCTGCCAAAATAATAGTTGTCATAATTGCAATCCTGAAGCTTCAAATGACTTCATCCCATAAGGGAAAATTCGCCATAATCCTTGTGCCTGAGCCAATTTCAGATTCAATTGTTAAGCCGCCATCAAGTAATCGGGTGCGCTCGCCCATCCCGGCAACGCCGCTGGAACGATATGCCTCAAGCGCTTCTTTTGGATTGAAGCCTGCGCCGAGGTCTTCAATTTCAACATACAAAACATCCGGGTCAGCCCAAACATTAACCTTCACATTCCCGACTCCGGCGTGTCGCGCCACGTTCGTCAAGGCTTCCTGGACAATTCGATACGCAGCAGTCTCAATGGGCGGAGAAAAACGCTGGCACTCTAGTCCGCTGTGCGTGAAATCAACCTGCACTTTGGTTTGTGCTGAGTACCGCTCAAAATACCACAGTAAAGCTGGCAACAAACCAAGATCGTCGAGCATTGCCGGACGCAAATCAAGCGAAATTTGCCGTACTTTGGACATTAATTCCCCGACTAAACTCTGGGCGTCCTGAACATTGGCACGGCTTTCTGCTGGTGGCAGACGCAAACTCATTTCCAGAATCAGTTTGAGTCCGGTCAGAATTTGTCCGATCTCGTCATGTAATTCGCGGGCAATGTTGCGCCGCTCTTCTTCCTGAATTTCGACCAGCTTTTGCGAGAGCACCCGCGTTCTTTCACGCGCCGCAAAAACCTGCTCGAACAATCGCGCATGATGAAAGGCAACCCCAACCTGCCGCCCGAAAGTAGTAAAAAAAGCAATCTGCGCCTGATCGAAAATTGCGGCGCTGAATAAAGCAACTGCCCCCTGGATTGTTCCATCGGATAATAAGGGAACACATAAACAACTCTGCCAGTCGGGACGAAATTGCGCGATTTTGAATTTGCGATAAAGGGGAAGTTCTCTGATATTCGGAAACAATAACGGCTTGCGGTTTTTAAGCACGGAATCCGCCGGAAAAAGACTGGCGTGAAAAGACAGGATTTGGGCCACGACTTTGTCTGGCAGGCCCCAGCTTTCTTCTAATCTGAATTCGTCTTTGGGCTGCTCATAAGTAAAAATAATTCCTCCTGGCACACCCAGTTGCTGTGACAACTGTTGCTTCAAAACCAGCAGGACTTCGGGGAGATCAAGCGAGGCGCTGACGGCTGCCGGGATCGCATTAAGAATTGCCAGCTCGCGGTTTTGCTGTCTTATTTCCCGCTCAATAATTTGCGTTTCGCGGACTTGCCCCCGCAAAATTTCAATGGCCTGCGCCAGTTCGGCGGTGTCCACTTTGGTTTCATGTGCAGCCCTGTTGCGCACATGATCTGCGACTTGTTGTGAAGCCTTCAGTTGCAGCGCCTGACGAATTGTATGTTTGAGTAACTGACCATCAAAATTACCACTGCGCAGATAGCCCTGCGCGCCGGATTGCAAAGCCGCTGTAACCTGATCAGTGGCAGAAAAAACTACAATTGCGGTGTGCGCCGTTTGCGCGTCAACCAGGTTCACCAGCTCTACATATTTTTCGCCCAGCAGGATAATGTCAGCACCAGCTTTAGTTAATTGCTCCAATCCGGCGGCAAACTGTGACTCCCAAACTAGCTGAAAAGACAAATCTCCGCGCAACATCGCCTTAATTGATTTGGCTTGCGCTGCATCGCTTTCGATGAGCAACACTTTGATTATTTTACTCTTCATTTTGCGGCAGATTTCGTCCGATCCGCCTGAGATTATAACCGCAGCCAGCTTCCGTCAATCACCAGCACTATTTGCCGCGCTCCTTCTCCCGTTTCAAATAGTAAACCGGCTCATTCTGATTGAGCAGCACCGCCGTCAGTTCCCAGCCTTCTGCCCCCAGCTTATCCAGATTTTTTTCCAGTGGATAATTATCCCGGAATGCACTGCCAGGGATTTTGCTCATTGCGGGATTGTTATCAGAGCCGGAAAGATTGCTGCGCCCGCCGGCAATTACCAGATATTCGAATTCTGTTTTGTGCGCTTCTTTCGGACTTTCTTTGGCGCTTGAGGAACGTTGACGAGCAAGCGCGACCGTCGCCAGCAACAAGGCAAGAATAATTCCTGAAAGCAGGATTGTACGTTTCATAAATTCACCTCTGATGCACCGTAACCTGACAGGTTGCGGATGAGTTGTTTGGGTAATAACGAATTTAAAGTTAATCGCTTTACTAAAAAACGCGGCAACCGCTTGATTGTTTCATTAACCACAATAGAAAGAAGGGAGCTGTGAAGCTCCCTTCTTTGTTCCCTCGCTTCTTTTTACTCAACTTACTGCAAAGCAATGGTCATCTGATTTGCATTGATTAGATTGTTGTTGGCGTCTCGTACTTTGATGGTGATCGCGGTCGTGGGGCTGGCGACAGCATCAGCCGGAATCAGCACGTTGATTTGATCCAGGCCATAAAATGCTCCCTGTGGCCCGGCGTAATCCACTCTGGCGACTTTCCCGCCAATCGTAATTTCCACGCTTTCGGCGACATTGATGAGCTTTTTACCGCCACCCAAATCAATATCATTTCCGGTGTTTGAATTCGGCGCATAACGAAGCCCTGTCCCAAACAGAATCAGGTAAATGGCATCGCCCCTGCGCTGAATCGTAGTCGGCGTAAATGAACTGCCGTTGTAACTTGAAATGCCTTCATTCGTTTGCTGAAAAGTGCCTGCCGCAACTCGCGTAATGTAACCCGAAGGTACGCCTGCGCCGTTTTGATTCGCCGTGAAAAAAGCTGGCGAGGTGGGAGCGACTTCGATGCTGCCACGCGCCACTTCTCCATTGGCATTTTTTACCACTACGCCTTTTGTCCCGGCGGTTGTGCCTGATGGTACGAGGTAATTAATTTGCGAAGGCGAGACATAAAATAACTGTGCCTGGACTCCGGCAACTTCAACCGAGGCGCCAGCCATTT
>JAYSTY010000084.1:0-24471 GCA_043719385.1 Blastocatellia bacterium
CAAAAATTTTAGTTAGAGCTTTTTCTACGGCGTTCATGTAAATACCTTATGATGGAAAGTGCCTCGTGGACAAAAGATAAAGATCAGGGGCTGGAAAGAACAATGCGGGATTCTAGTTTACCGGAACAGACAGCGTCAAGCATTCGTTTTTCCAGCCGACGCGTCATATACGGTGACAAGGAAATAGAAGTTCGCTTTTCAGCGTTGCAAGGCAAGCAGGGCAACGCCAATTACTCTGGCGCTGATATTTCTTTCAGGTTCAAGGGAGGTTTTTTAAACCATCTGGCAAGCTTTTCAGAATGCTGTTTGAGTTCGGCTTGTAGCGCGGCGATTTCTTCCGGCGAAAAATAATTGCGGCGCTTTTCAGCTAATTTGTTTGGCGGGATGTGCTGATAAAGCCATTGACGATAGGCGCTGAGACCATCTGCATAACCACGTGCAACCGCATGTAAATCTGTCCCTCTTTCAAATCGCGCCGTGAATTTTTTTCCGGTCAGACGAACCAGCCCTAAATACTGCATCCGGTTTTTCTGTTTGAGCCAAACCACATGCCCAAGCTCGTGCGCGATGATCGCCCGTAAACCTTCTTCCGGCGCAGCAAGGGCAAAAACCTGCGGATTCACCTTCAGCAAAAAATTTATCCGCCGCCCGGATAAAAACCTTGCCAGGCTGAGGCGCGTCACAAAGTAATCTGACTCGCTCGTAAAAAGTTCAACCTGCACAATCGTCTCGCTGAGTTCCGGGAACGAAGCTTTTTTAATTTCAGCCACCAGCTCACGCGTTCGTTCAAGGGCTGCTTGTTTGTCTCGTTCAGCGGTGGCAGAGAAAACAACCGACGAAGAAAAAATTAACAGCAAAATGAGAATAATATTTTTCACGCAAACAGATTTCCGATGACAGGAATGGTGCGGCGATGGATCAACAGGATCAACCCGCTGGCAACAAATACTACAAGAGCTAAAACAAAAAGCAATCCGCCATCATCCTTAACAACGATGCCGAGCCGAGTCAGGTGGCTCAGAATTGCACCGCTGATCGTGCCCAGCGCGAGGATTGCTCCGATGGTCACGGTGCGCGGGGTCAATAATAAAACTGCCGCAATTAATTCGATTACGCCCGAACCAATGCGCCCCCAGGGTTCGGCTCCCAATTGCGTAAAAATGTAAACTGATTCTTCGGCTCCGGTGAATTTGAAGAACAGCGTTTGCAGCAGGATGACGGCAACAATGAGTTGCAAAATCCAACTAACAAGATTCAGGTTGCGGGTGATGATTTGGGGTTGTGCGAATTCCATTTCTTTCTCCTTCGATAATTGTTTATGCCTTCCCTTTATTGTTTGTTCGCTTAAAAATATTCCCGGCAAACCCAGATTTACATTGCGCTTGCCCCGGCATAACGCGCACTTTGCTCAATGCCACAGGACGTGGCGTAATCAGCCAGCTCAGTACGCAACAATTTTCTGCCGCGATTAATGCGGGACATCACCGTGCCCATCGGAACATTCAACATCGCGGCGATTTCTTTGTAGGAAAATTCTTCGACATCGGCGAGCAGAACCACAGCGCGAAAGTTTTGCGGCAATTTATTCAGGGCGGCTAAAACATCTTCGTCGGTCAGAGTTTGTGGTGTTTCCGGCTCCCAGGTCAATGTTTCCAGCAACAACTCATCGCTGTCAGATTTCCATTTCAGGTGCAGCCATTTGCGCCGCTGATGGTCAATCACATGAAACATAATTTTGAAAAGCCAGCCGCGAATGTTTGTCCCCGTCTCAAAACGATGAAACGATTTCCAGGCTTGCAAATATGTTTCCTGCACAATGTCTTCAGCCTCGGCAGCATCACTCAGCGTGTGGCGGGCCGCACGAAACAAATCGTTAAGATGCGGTAATGCGACTGCTTCAAATGAGTCAAAACTTTCGATAGCTATTGCCGTTTGCATGATGTTCTCCTCCTGCAATTTATGCAGTTTCTTTTAGTTGTTCTTTGAGAAATGGCGAGCAGTTAATGAGTTTGACCTGACGTTGTTGAATTGTCTGAAACAACGCAACACCCTGACGATCAACAAAAGTAACTCCGGCACAATCCAGAATGAGCTGACAATTTTTTGCTAACACCTGATCGCAACTTTCTTTGAGAATATCAACCCAGCCATTTACGACCTGCCCTTCCAGCAACAGGGTCACAATTTCGAATGAGGTGTTATTTTCAGAAATCCTTAACATCAACTTTTCTCCTTTTGCTCAGCCTTATGACAGTAGATATTGCAAAGCGAGTGCCACGCTTATGAACCACCCAAACCTTCCAGGTAAACTATTGATAAATAGTGATTTAGTAATTATTGAGAGGTTTTCGCAGCACTTACAGCACTCATGATTTCGTGGGAGCTTCGTGGTTCGTGGGTTTCGTGGCTACGAAGTTTCGTGGGTGGGACACTGCTGCTCGTGGGGATAGTGCGCACAACAATTCGGGCGGAATATTTGCAGCCAGCAAATAGATATAAGGATTGAAAGCAAACAGGCTTGTTGTTTTTTTTAACCTGAAGGAGTGCGAATGAGTAAATTATTAACAGGGTTCTTAGTACTGGTTTTCGCCAGCAGTTGTTACGCTCAGGCGGAACCCAAAAATGAGATTGGTTTATTGTTGGGTGCATTGTCCACAGGCAGCCGCGAAATCCAATTGCCGACGCTGAGCAAAGCAGACATCGGGAGTGGAATCACTTATCAGGCAAATTTCGCACGCCGCGTTCTGGATACAAAAGTGGCTTCTTTGCACCTCGAAGTCTTGTTTGCGGCAACTCCGCTGGTGCAAATCAAATCCACGAACACCGTGATTCCACGCGATTACGCTTCGTTGTTTCTGACGCCGGGACTCAAAATAAAATTTCTCCCTGGCTCGCGCTTGTCGCCTTATGTGGCGGCAGGTGGCAGCTATGCGCGATTTGCTGAAAGCGAATTTCGCACGAACAATCAACCCAATACTGGTCGGCGGGGAACCAATACCGGAGTCATTAATTTCGGGGGCGGCGTTGATCTACGCATCTTTCGTTATTTTGCCTTACGTGGTGAAGTGCGCGATTTTATTACAGGCAGCCCTAATTTCAATACGCCGCTACTCAGCAATCGTCAGCATAATGTGCTAACTTCTGGTGGGATAGTTTGGCGCTTTTGACATCGCCAGCAAAAAGCATTCATCGGAGAAAATCATGCAACGAAAATCTTTACTTCAAGCTCTTGTGTTCACACTTCTCATCACCCTCACTCCGCTCGTAACCGGAGTCCAGGCCACGATCCAAAAAAGCGCGAAGAAACCCGCCGCCCCGCCGCCTGCGGTGAAGGCAAAAACTTATACGATTGTTCCAGGCGAAAGCAGTATTGGGGTCTTTGTCGCGAAAGCCGGAATCGCCAGCTTCGTGGCGCATGATCACAACATGGCAGTCAAAACTTTATCAGGACGAATTATCGTACCAGCAGCGGGGGCGGCGCAAGGCTCCTTAGAACTTGATATTGATGCCAGGTCGCTGGTGATTTACGATAAAATCAGCGACAAGGATAAGGCTGAAATCACGAAGTCAATGAATGATATTGTGCTGGAATCCGGCAAATATCCGAAGATCACTTTTCGTTCCACCAGCGTTAGCAATTTCACCGCTTCAGGCCTGACCGTTAACGGAAATCTTACCTTGCACGGCACAACCAAACCAATTGCCATCCCGGTTTCGTTTACTGCAACTCCACAACAATTGCGCGCCACTGGCAAATATACGCTGCGCCAAACTGATTTTGGGATTGCACCTTATTCAGCTTTTGGCGGAACCGTGAAGGTGAAAAACGAAGTTGTCATCAGCTTCAATATAATTGCGCGGTAATCCCTTACCCTTTTCCAAACACAGGCAAAGCCGCACCGTGAATGGCACGGGCAGCGTCCGAGGCCAGAAACATAATCACATCGGTCAGAGCCTCTGGCGCAACCCATTGGCTGAAATCGCTGGCGGGCATTGCCTGACGATTTTGCGGCGTGTCAATCATTCCGGGCAGCACACAATTCACGTTGATATTTTTATCTTTCAATTCCGCCGCCATGCTTTCAGTTAAGCGGACAACCGCAGTTTTTGAGACGCTGTACGCAGCGGCGTTCGCTTCTCCGCCTAACGCCGCACGAGAAGCAATACTGATAATTTTCCCGCTCCCTTGTTGCAGCATTTGCGGAATCACGGAACGACAGGAAATCACGAGCGAACGCGCATTCAGGTTCAGTAGAAAATCCCAGTCTGCAAGCGGCGTTTCGTGCAACGGAGTTCCAGCTTTGTAACCGCCTGCCGTATTAACCAGCACATCAATTCGCCCCAATCGCTGCACCGTTTCAGTCACCATTTTTTCGACGGCTGTAACGTCGCCGAGATCAACTGAGTACGCCAAAAAATGTTGCGGCGAGTCTGCCAGTTCAGGAAAAACTTTTTGCAAACGATCCGGCGCACGATCCACTAAAACCAAATTTGCGCCAGCGTTTTGGAAAGCATTCGCAGTGACAACGCCCAAATTGCCAGCGGCTCCGGTGATTACAACTACACGATTTGAAAAGTCGAACATTTTACTCTCCTGTTTGAAAATAAGATCGCTTGCAAAAGCGTTCACTGCACACGCCGATATGTTTTTGGATCAGCTTTAAGTACCAGTTGCTCGCCTGCACGTGACACCTGTCCGGTGATTTCAACGGGTTCAGCAACAAGGTCAAGAATTTCCTGATTCACCGGCTCACCTTTGGCTGAGACCAATTGCAAAGCAACTTTGTTTCCGTTGCTGTCACGGGCAATCAGCAGCGGCGGAATACCGCCACTGATACAGCGCACCGCGCATTCCCGATGAACTTTCGTATTGCCTGGATTCATCACACCGAGGTAACACTTGCTGTCGACGATTTCGCCAACCAGCGTAAAATTCCCTAAATCATCGGCGGGCAGAGTCGCATTTGCAGGTGAATTTACGGCCTGCATCGAACCGCCCACAACCTCAATCATGGTCATTCCATCGCGGTAAATTTTGGTGCCTCTCAGCTTAACGTTTTGGCCTTCAAAGCCGGTGACATCTGCGCCGTATTTGCCTTCTGCAACGAGCAAATATTGCGCCAGCGAATTACCATTTTTTACGAGTAATGTCGGATACGGTTTGGCTTGCACGAGACCTTCAAATTCACGGTATTGCTGAAATTCAAATACGCTCAGCGGCAATTTTTGCAACCCGAACACGAGCAACAATGCGACGAGAACAGCGACACCGATTAATGCCACGCACACATTGCGCAGCCATTTTCCCAGGCGGCGCGGAGCCTGGGGCAAATAGCCCACATAAAATTCCTCGCGCTCAATTTCCTTCATCTCATCGCCTCCATTTCTGGCACTTCAATGCGGGCAGGTTCGACAAATGTTCCCGGTGGATTTGGTTGTGGATGGACAAATATTTTACGACCAATAATTTTCAGATTGAAGGTTGGAACCCGTTCGGTGAATGGTGCTGGTGACGCGCCGGAGGCAGGCAAATATTGAAACCCGTGCCAGGGACACGTGACACAACCATCAATAAT
The DNA here is from genome assembly GCA_043719385.1 of Blastocatellia bacterium. Classification (GTDB taxonomy): domain Bacteria; phylum Acidobacteriota; class Blastocatellia; order RBC074; family RBC074; genus JAFDVL01. The sequence goes on from JAYSTY010000084.1 coordinate 5,577, forward strand.
TTTGCCTTCGCCAAGCGGGCCGTTTTGATGCTGGCACACATTCGAGATCGCCGAGATTTTGCCGTCATACTTAAAAATTGCGACGCGCTCACCGGACAGCGAAACGATCCGCGCACAATTGTCAGAAATGTCGTCCAGGCTGCAAACCTGGACAAAGTCTTTGTCTGCCTGCTCTGTATCCAAAGCACGTTCCCGTAACGCGGAAAGTACATGCAGGCTCAGGACAATGAACATTCCGATGCCCAGTGTAGCCGCCAGAATCGGACTTGTCTCCGCCTGCAAAACACCGAGCGTGACGTGTGCAATGAGCAATCCATACGCCACATATACCAGCATGTGCAAAGCCTTCCACACGGGCGCAGTCAGATTTGCCAGCCAGAAATCATGGCTCGTCGCCGCCATAAAAAACAAAATTACCAGCGCAATAAACCCGAGTGGCTGAAACGGAAAATTCGCCAGGCTGGTAAAGCGGGTGTTGCTGATGAACAGGCTCACGAGTGCATTCACATTACCCAGCGCGTGAAATTGAATGAGAGAAAACACGCCGTGCATCAGCCCTAACAAAAATGTCATCACACCCAAATGACGGCGGTTATAAAGCAGTGGTAAAAAGCTCGGAGACAAACGACAAAGCGGCCCAATACACAGCACAATATGCAACAACAAAATTGCACAGGTTCCAAACCCGCGAATCAATAATGTCTCAATCGTTGCGTTCGGATTCACGATTGCGCCTAATCCGATAAACAGTCCAAGATAAACTACGAGGCCAGCGACCAGCACAAAATCATAAATCCGCTTCTGGCGATTCCAGCCCACCGCTTTGTAGCCAACACTCACAGGCGATTCCTTTCTGGCGTTGCAACCTGTGGCAAGCGTTGATTTGTGGGCAGCGGCCTGCGTATTAATAAACCAGCAATAAAAATTAATGGCACAAGCACAGCCAGCACAAAAATAATGTAGCGATGTCGTTGTCGAAGCGATTGAATCATTGCGTTCTCCTGCAAATCGAAAGTTTTTATTTTCTCCCCAGCGCAAATAACACAGCGTCGCAAACTGGAAAGTTTGCGCTACTTTTTCGCAGCCCCCCGATGAGCATTATTTTCAGTTGGCGGATGCCTGACGCCACGCAGCAAGCGCAATAGCAACAGCGGCCACAACGCAATCACGCCGGGAACAATCATCAACCGAAAGCTCCAGGTAGATTGCTGCACCGCCGGATCAATGCGTCCCGCTCCAATGATGATGAAGTAGGGCGTAAATAATAATCCGACCAATAAATAAATGCCCAGCATCCAGACAATTGTTTGTGCCGCAATCATCAGACAACACTCCGTTCTTTACTGCTCCTGATAATTCCACGTTAGTCCGCCATCCACATAATACGTCGAACCAGTCACATAATCGGCATCGTCGGAAGCCAGAAACACCGCCAGGCCGGACACGTCTCCCGGCTGCCCCAAACGCCTCAATGGAATCTGTCCCAGCAACGCATTGAGTTTTTGCGAATCGTTGAGAAGCTTTGTATTAATAGGCGTTTCAATTGCTCCAGGCGCGATGTTGTTGATGTTGATCCCCAGCGGCCCAAGCTCGACACTCAGGTTTCGCGTCAGCATTTTTACGCCGCCTTTGCTCGCACAATAAGCGGTGAAATTCGGAAACGGTAACTCTTCGTGAACAGAACTAATGTTGACAATTTTGCCGCGCCGATTGGTGGCCATCAAATGCTTCACAAATTCCTGCGTAGCAAAAAATGTCCCTTTCAAATTGACGTTCAGCACTTTGTCAAAATCGTCTTCGGTGACATCCCAAAATGGTGCGTGCGTTTCGACTCCGGCATTATTGACCAGAATGTCCAGCCGCCCAAAATGTTCGAGCGCTGTCGCGAATAATTTTTTGAGGTCGTCTGTTTTCCCGACATTAGCCTGCACAACTAAACCACGACGACCCGTAGCTTCGACCGCTCGCAAAGCCTCCTGTGCGCGTTCGACATTGCCAGAATAATTGATGACAACATCTGCGCCTTCGGTGGCAAAGCGTTCAGCGATGCCGCGCCCGATGCCCTGACTGCTACCAGTGATAAGTGCGACTTTATTTGCGAGTCTCATTTTTTCTCTCCTCAAGTTTTTCCAGCCTGTTTCCTGTGAGTAATATCCACACAGCAGGCAAAAAAATTCCCTGCACACATAAAATATTAAGGTGCAGGGAAAGTTTTGAGAATGTCTGCTAATAAAATGTCCAACAAACCGAAACTTATTGGACACACGAAAACTTAATTTCCAGGGTAATTATCATTTCCCTTCGACGGAAAACGCCAGTAACGCATTACCCGCACCGCCAAAGAAAACACCATAGCCGGAGTTCACATACATCATCCCATTGGCAATCGTCGGCGCACCAACATCCAGCGAGCCGCCTTTGGCAGTCCCGCCGTTCACAGCATCGTATGGGTTTGCGGCTGTGTCAAAATCCCAGATGATCGCACCGGATTTCGTAGCGTAGGCGCGCAGATGCCCGTCAATTGCGCCTGAAAAGACTACGCCGGGAATAACGGTGATCGCGGCTGATTGGGCAGGCTCACATTTTTCGTTGCCCCAGCTACAAACTGCTTTGGGCGTCGGCACGTGCCAGAGTTGTTTTCCGGTCACGAGGTTGAGCGCCACCAGTCCCGGGTTGCGTTTGCCCTGCGGTACAACATCTGAAATCGCGGCGTAGACATTTTGCGTATCGGCGGCATGTCCCCATTCGAGTCCACCGAGTGCGCCGCCTTCGCCCACTTTGGCCTGCCAGAGAATTTTGCCGTTGTTATCAGGATCAAGCGCATAAACTACGCCTGATTTTTGTCCCGCCAGAATTATCTGCTTTCCGTTCGGCAGCGTGCGGAGAATCGGCGACGTGCCGAAATCCACATCCGGCCCGGCCTCGGTGGGGCAATTGCCTGTCGGGTTGGGCCAGCAACTCACCAGAAAATTATCTTTCGGAGTAACCTGATTGCTCCACTTGATTTTGCCTGTTTCCAAATCGAAAGCGATGACAGCATCGGAACCTTTGGTGTTGGCATCGGTGTACGAATTGCCAGTCGCGGCGTAAATCACTTTGCGCTTCACATCAATTGTTGGTGATGACCAGACGGCTCCGCCTGCCGGACCCCATTGTTGTGTGCCAGCCGCATTTTTTTTGAAAGCGACCAATGGTTCTGTGACTGAATAGCTCTTCCAAAGCAACTTGCCTGTATAAGCATCAAGCGCGGCGACAGCGCCACGAAATTTGCAGCACTCATATTTTTCATTGCGCCCTGGCACTTCTTCAACCGAAGAAATTGGCACATAGATGCGATCCTTATAAAGTATCGGTGCGCCTGTTAACCGTCCAAATTGATGCGTCTCAACATTTGTTTTCCAGAGCGCTTTTCCCGTCTCGGCATCTACGGCATGAACGTTCCCTGCCTGGTCTCCGAAGTAGGCGGCGAATTTGGCGGGCGCACCAGATGGCAGTGCGCCGACACTGAGTGCCGTTCGCACCCGCGCCTTCACTTCAATCTGCCAATATGTGCAGCCCGTGTTGGCGTTCAGGCAATAAACCTGGCCCGCTGAACTGGTGACATAAAGGCGATCACCAATGATCGTCGGCTGCCCCCACGTGCGTGCGCCAGGATAAGCGAACGCCCATTTGACCTTAAGTTTCGGCACATCTTCCGGCTTCAATCCGGGCTTTGGTTGAAAGTGGGAGTTATCCAAATCACGTCCCCAGCCGTTCCATTGCGAGTCGGTTAATTTGATGGGCGCAGCGGTGAGCTGGCATTGATTGGTAATCTCCTGCGCCGTTGTACCTGATTGTTGCGCATTGAGGTAAACAGCGATGGCGCGAATTTCAGCGGCACTCAATCCGCTCGCCTGCGGTTTCATCACTCCGGTAGTCATTGCCTGAATAACCTGCTCCACGGGAAATTCCGCAATGAAGGCGCGGGACGGAACGCGTTCCATTTTGGCATCGTGACACTGCGCACATTTACTTTGGTAAAGCGCCGCGCCATTGGGAGATGGTTGTTGCACGACAAAGCTTTTCGCTGAAAAAAACAGACTTGCGCTGATCAGGCCAGCGAGGAAAATTATGAGCAATGAATGAGCATAAAATTTCATAAATGGAGTTACCTTTTGAAATTGTCGTTGATGTTCTTAGCGAGCTTCTCAATAACCAAAGCATTCGCTTTTGCTGTGAACATTTTTTACCGGAGCGCGTGGTAGCAATTTGCAATGATTAATTGATTAATGCAAGGTATTCAGCGTCAGAATTGAGTGCCAGCTAACTGAAAATATTCTGCCCATCATCTGTATCTCTCGATCAGGCGTGGCGGGAATTGGGCTTCGCCCGTTGTTGCGGTATAATTTTGTCGCCTGGTTTGGAAGGGCGTTACGTTATCATCTCAAGGGTTGTCTCCCCCACAAATCTACACTTCATCATGGTTAATTCTGAAACCGCAGGTCTGAAATGGAGCGCTTCTGTCAGCGCTGAACGCTTCCGTATTTTGCTTGAAGTCAGCAATGCTGTGATCGCCTGTCAGACGCGAGACGAATTAATCCAGGTCATCAGCACGCATCTGAAAGCTTTATTTTCTTTTGATCGGATCAGCCTTTCGTTCTACGACTGGGAACAGGGAACCGTTTCGTTCTTCGCGGTTGGGGATGGATTGCCGTCAAATTTTGTGGCTGCCGGACAAAACTTCAACCTCAACACGAATTATCCCGGCGTGTCTTTTGACCGCGCACATCCTGTCTTGCGCAATGACCTCAGCACTGGCTCGCGCAATGAGATCGAAGAACATATTTACGCCGAAGGAATTCACTCATATTGTGTAGTTCCCCTGACGGCGCGGGGTTATTCCATTGGCTCACTTAACATTTCAAGTCGTGCGAAAGAGCAGTATTCATCGGGCGATGCCGCATTTTTACAAGACGTGGCAAACCAGCTTTCGATGGCTGTGTGGAATTTGCGTTCGTATGAAAAATTGCGCGAAGAAGTCGAGCGGCGGCGGCAAACAGAAGAATCCCTGCGGGCCAGTGAAGAGTTCAAAACACGCCTGCTTGAGGGGAGTCACGATTGCATTAAGGTGCTTGATTTGGAAGGGCGATTAGTGTCCATGAATGCCGGGGGCATGGAGATTCTGGGAATCAGTGATTTGACTCCCCTGTGCAACAGTTACTGGATTGAATTCTGGCAGGGTGAACACCGTATGGCGGCGCAGGCTGCCGTTGAGGCAGCACGCAATGGTGGAGCCGGTCAATTCGTTGGCTTTTGCCCTACGATGGGTGGAAAGCCGATGTGGTGGGATGTCGTGGTCAGTCCGATTCGCGGCTCCGATGGCAAACCCGAAAAATTGCTGGCACTTTCGCGCGACATTACGGAAAGCAAACAGGTGGAAGTCACGTTGCGGGCATTGGTCGAAGGCACAGCCTCGGTGACGGGAACTGATTTCTTTCGTTCAATGGTGCAGCATCTGGCAGAAGCGATTCCGGTTCGCTATGCGTTTGTTACCGAATGTGCGAATGCGCAACGAACACGGGCGCGTATTTTAGCGTTCTGGGATGGCGCTGCCTTTGCCGAAGAGTTTGAATACGATGTCGCCAAAACAACGTGTGAGCAGGTTTATGCGGGCGAACTCTGTTTTTATCAGCGCGAATTGCAGACACTCTTCCCTGAAGAAACTGCTTTGGTGAAGCTGGGCGGCGAAAGTTACATTGGCTTGCCGTTACTGAGCGCGGCGGGAAATTTTGTCGGGCATTTGGCCGTCATTGACGATCACGCGATGGAAGCGCCGCGCGGTCTTGATGTCCTGAAAATATTTGCGGCACGAGCGGGAGCAGAACTTGAGCGCAAGCGAGCCGAAGATGATTTGCGCAAAGCATTAACAGAAGTCGAGCGGCTGAAAAATCAATTGCACGCCGAAAATATTTACCTCCAGGAAGAAATTCGCCGCGAACACAACTTTGAAGAAATTGTCGGCAGCAGCCCCGCCCTGCTGCACGTCCTGCAACAGGTCGAACAAGTTGCGCCGACTGATGCAACGGTAATGATTTCAGGCGAAACAGGCACTGGCAAAGAATTAATTGCCCGTGCTATTCATAATCGCAGCCCCCGCAGCAAGCGCCCTCTGGTCAAAGTCAATTGCGGTGCAATCTCTGCCGGGCTGGTCGAGAGCGAATTGTTTGGTCACGTCAAAGGCGCATTCACAGGTGCAGTGGACAAGCGCGTCGGACGCTTTGAACTCGCGGATGGCGGCACTTTATTTCTGGATGAAGTGGGCGAGCTACCGCTGGATACGCAGGTCAAATTGCTGCGTGTGTTGCAGGAAGGCGAATTCGAACCAGTCGGCAGCAGCCGGACAATCAAAGTAGACGTGCGCATCATCGCTGCTACGAATCGCAACCTCGAAGCCGAAATTCAGACCGGAAAATTTCGCGCGGATTTATTCTATCGGCTGAATGTCCTGCCGCTTCACAATCCACCGCTCCGCGAACGCCACGAAGACATTGCGCAACTGGCGATGTTTTTTCTGTCGCGCTCTTCCAAACGTTTCGGCAAGAATTTAGACGGCGTGTCACAGGAGACAATGGAAATGCTGAACAATTATCGGTGGCCAGGAAATGTGCGTGAATTACAAAACATCATCGAACGCGGCGTCGTGCTGGCAACCAGCCACGTCCTCACACTGGAACACAATTTACTTCCAGCAACAGAAGCAGACAGCAGCAGGATTGCGACTGTGCCTGACCGTCCGAAAATATCAGTTGTTAAGCCGGAAGCGACCAGCTTCGAGGACGTAGCGCGGCAGCACATCATCACCGTTCTGAACCAAACCAACTGGGTCATCGAAGGCACAAAAGGCGCGGCCCAACTGCTCAATCTGCACCCCAACACGCTGCGCAGCCGGATGAAAAAACTCGGTATCCAGCGCCCCCAATAAAACTAATCTTGTAGTCCAATAAACTTCAGTTTGTTGCGCCTTTCGATCACTGTATCTCTGTTGCGAAACCTCAACAAACTGAAGTTTGTTGGACATTTCATGCTGCGGACTAAATTCGGCTCACTCGTTGTCAATGTTGCCAACGTGGAATTCGTCTTCCGGGTTAATCTCGACTTCGGGCATTGGCTCGAACTTGGAGGGATCGAAGGGGGGCAATTCCGGTTTGGGTGCGCCGAGGGCTTGCAGGTGCTGGCGTGCCGCTTCCAAGCCCCAGTGATAAGCATACGGCGGCCCGTCGCACCACGCGAGGCAATAGGCTTTGGTCGCAGGCTCAATCGCGGCGGATATGTTGCCCGCATCGCGTTCGAGTTGCGCCAGCATATTCAGCGCGTCGGCGTGAAAGAGCGGATACGGCCCACGCTCGGCAGCATCCCACACAGCATCAAGCAGTTCACGTGCTTCGTGCGGCTTATCCTGTCGGCGGCGCAATTCGGCAAGCGCAATCAGTGCGGGGAGTTCTTCTTCGACAAGATTCACTGCCCGTGCGCGGGTCAGCGCGCTATGCAGATGTTCGTCAGCCGCAGTTGAATTTCCAATTTTTACTATAGCTTCACCCTGCAAACGAATGGCACGAATCAAGTCGCGTTCGAATTTGGAGTTTTGTGCAAATGTCCAAGCACTTGCTCCCGAAACTTGTGCGAGGTGATTCTGTCCATGCCAAATTTGCATTTGGGCTATTGCACTTGAAACAAAACCTTTGCCTTGGATGGAGAGGTTTACTTTAGCTAACTGCATAGCACGTCTGAGCACAATCTCTGCGTTAATACTTTGCCCACATGCTGCCAAAGTTAATCCTAGTCGTACACTGCTGCGCATTTCCTGATGAAAGCGTTTGTCTTTTCGCCGTAAAGCAATTGCTTTTGAAGCAAGAACCAGTGATCTGAAAAGGTGCCCGGCTGGTCGCATCACATTGGACAGATCGCAAAGGCAAAACGCATTAGAGCTAGATAAAAGTGGCGAAATCTCTTGTAAATCTATGGCGTAATTTAGGTGTTTTGCTGCCAGATACGTATTCCCTTCGTAGTTATACGCTCTTCCAAGAGCATTGAGAGTTGCGACGAGATAATTCGGGTCCTGAATGCGTGGTATTTCTTCTGCCGTTGATTCCACCAATGGACTTAGTAGCTCTATACGCTTACGGGAGGTGCTAAGACGATTATGAGTAGCTGCGTCAATCAAGTTAAAAAAGACATGGGCTGCTTCATCGAATCGCTCCAACTCAAGCAATGAATAATAGAGTTCAATTGCTGGTGTAAGATCATCAAGACTTTCAACATCGTACCAGTCAGGTTTAGGAACTGCCTCGAAATACGTGTACAGCTCACCAAATAGATATTTTTTAGTTTGATTATTCAATGCCCCTATCGCCACACCCCGCACAATGGGGTGCAAGTGGTAACGATTCGCTCGTTTATCCCAGCCGACCAGCCCGCGATCTTCTAGTTCCGTCAACACAGCCACTAGAGTGCCTTGATCGCGGCAGGGCTTCTTCTTCCCCTTGCCAACCAGTACGGCGCACAGCGTCTCCCACGTCGCGGGCATGCGGAAGGCCGCCAGCGTATGTAGCGTGCGGATATGGGCATCGTGCAAACCTTCGAGCGCGTATTTGAGTATGTGCGTCCGGGCATTGCGCAGATCAAGTTGCGCGGGATTGAAATCGGGATGATCCTGTAACCAGCGGTCGAAATCGCCGGGCGCAGGTTTGTATTCGGCTACCTCTCCGGCGAGCGCACGCAACAGCAGCGGATAATTGCCGAAGGCGCGGAAGTATGGCAGCAGGCGTTCGCTCGTGCCGCTACGTTCGCCGCCGATGAAGGCACGCCACAACGCCAGCGCATCATCATCGCTCAGTCCCTTGAGAAACAGCGGCTGACAGCTAGGCAGCGGTTGCGCCGTCGTCGTTTGCAATTCCGCCGGATAAAGCCGCGTAGAAATTAATATGCGCGAGGCATTCACCTGCGCCAGCCGTCGCAGGAATCGTCCGGCCCGTGGGTCAGAACATTGCCGCAACCGATGTTTTTCCAGATAGGTTTCTTTGACCTCATCCGGCAAGCCGTAATACTGCGCAATATCATTGGCGGTCTTTTCGTCCAAATCATCATCGGACAAATGCGCCGCATCCATCCGCGAGTATGCCAGCAGAATACGTTCCAGCCCGTCGAGTACGAGCAGGAACGGTTGCGCATCGAGCAAGTGAAACAATTGGTCTTCGCGTTCGTGCGCAGGCAATTCGCGCACTACGGCTTCGGTCATTCCGGCGGTGTAGGCCAGCGCACGAATAACGAAATTTTCAAAATACGCATCGCTCTCATAAAAGCTCCACCACATCCGCCCTTTCAGGTATGGCAATTCGTTCGGCGCGATGTCGTTGAACCACTTCCACGTTAGCGCACTCTTGCCCATCCCGCCGATGGCTACGACGTTGAAGAGGCGAATGCCGGCGGGAATTTCTTTGTTCGTCGTGACCCAATCGGTCAGCAACTTGAGTTCGTCGCGGCGGCCTACGACTTCGCTGGTTTGCAGCAGCGAATACGGATGCGCGATATACGGCGCAGGCGCGGACGGAATCAAATTGGGCGGGTGAAAATTGATAGCTTTTGGCTTGCCATCTTCTGCTACCTCCATTTCCGCGAGCAGCTTGCTGAGCGATTGAATGATATGGCTGCGCAATTCGACGGGCGATTTGAATTCCAACCTCCCGCGTCCATCACAGGCGCGTTCTTTCAACTGCCTGAGCTTTTCCTGTGCGCTCTTATCGGCCTCGACCATTTCAATTGTCAGCGCGTGATCTTTGTGAATTGTGAAAACGAGAATGGGAATTTTGCGTTCGACGGCGCGGTTGAATTCCATCTCGGTGACGGAGATGTCGCAGCCTTTAGGCACGTAGCCGTAACGCCATGCAAAAATGCCGATGTAAATGTCAGCCTCGTCTACCATTGCCAGCGAAACGCGGATGGCATCGGCATCACTGGCTGGCAAATGTTCCATCGCTTCAGGGAAGACGCTTTGACGCAGGCAGGCATCCATCGCTTCTTTGCGATGTTCGGGCAGATCAAGCGACGTGCTGCTGATCATTGCTTTTTTTTGCGACTGGGACATAGGCGTTTCGTCCTCGGAATCAGTTGTTGTTTCGCGCGACTAAGGTGACAACAGGAATATAACGAGGAAGGTTGTGTGCAGGCAAGGTGAGACAGTCAGGGTGGTTGATAATATAGCGATTTTTAGTTGACTGCGACCCTGAGAATGGCGAAGCACTGTGGAGTGCAGTGGTCTCGACACCGCACTCCACAATATTATTTCTGCACCACCTCCATCGGGCGCACACCTGCGATGTTCAGGCGCATTTTATACAAACCGTGACGAGCGCATAAATACAGCGTCTTGCCGTCTTCATCGCCCCACGCCATGTTGTGAATATGCTGCGGTGCGATGATTGTGCCGAGGTGTTTGCCTTCGGCTGAAAGTACCCACAAACCACCGGGGCCGGACACGTATAAATTTCCCGCCTGGTCTACTTTAATGCCGTCAAGCGCGTCTTCGCCTTTGGCATTTGTCAGATCGAAAAATAATTTGCCATTGCTGAGCGTACCGTCGTTATTGGCTTCGTAGCGCATCACCACCTTTTTCTTGTCATCCCAATTACTGACATACAAATATTTTTCATCAGGCGAAAAGGCAATGCCGTTCGGGCCGGTGAAATCTTTGCTCACGAGTTGCAATTTGTTTTTGTAGAGCGAATAGACGCCGCTGAAATTCAGTTCCTTACGCGGATCGGCAAAAAATTTGGGTAAGCCAAACGGCGGATCGGTGAAGTACAACGTGCCATCAGAACGATACACAAGATCATTCGGACTGTTGAGTCGTTTGCCTGCAAATTTGTCCGCCAGCACAGTTTCGCTGCCGTCTTTTTCCAGGCGAATGACGCGCCGATTGCCGTGCTGATTAATCGTCAGGCGGCCTTGTGGATCAAGTGTCAAACCGTTCGATCCAGGTTGCCCATATTCGGCAATGTCTGCACCGCTGTATCCGCTCGGCGTGCGAAAGATTTCGAGCTTGCCGATTTCGTTTTCGTTCGGCGTGAATTTGTAAATCGTGTTGCTGTTCGGATCACTGAAGAGGAGATGCCTGTTATCATTGATCCAAATCGGCCCTTCGGTAAATTTGAAACCTTCTGCCAATTTAAAAATCTTCGGATTCGGGCCAACAATTTTTTCGATAGCTTCAGGATCATTTTTTACGATTTGCACATTGACCTCGCTCGGAATCACAGCGTAGGGACCTTTGATGGAATCACGATAAAATTCCAGTCTGGCCTCGCGCACCCAAATAAAATTTGTCGGCGGATTTGAAAGCGGACCGTTGATGCCAAACACCGCGAGTTGAATTTGCTGGCCTGGTTGTACGTCGCGCCCAAGGACTAAACGATTCGGCGCATTCCATCCGCTAATCACCGAACCGCCCATTTGACCGAGGTGACGTGACAATTCACCATCCACCCAAACTTCGGCGTAATCATCCAGTGCTGTTTGGAAAACTACGGTTGCGCCTTTCGTGTCGAACTCACCGACGCGTTCGGGGATTGTAATTTTGATGCGATACCAGTTGAAACAAATGCGCCCCGTCGAGCGACGATCAGCCAATGAATTCGCGGCAATGATTTGCCAGTTGGCATCATCGAAATCGGCGCTGCCTGCTTTCGGTTCGTAATCATACGTTTTGATCGGCTTGCCCGTCGGCTGTTTGTCCGCACCCGGCGCTTTGAAATCAACCTCAACAATTTTTGTATCGCTGTAACGCCACACACCTTTGACGAGTTGTGCGCCTTCATTCGTAGCGAGATCAATCGCGGCTTCCGGCTTGCCTGTTGGGACGGTTGGTTGCGCCTGCGCGAAGGCAGTGAGAATGCCCATGGCCAGTGCGATGATGAATCCAAAATTAAATTTATTACTGTGGCGTTTCATAACATTCTCCTGAAAAATAAAGTGACGTAAACTTTCAGTTTGCGTTGTTTTCTCCACTGTATCCTGACGCGAAAGTTGACTCGCTTCGCGTCCCGCAAATAGTTAGCTTTCGATCAAAGTTCACCCTGCCAGGCAACGCAAACTAAAAGTTTACGCCACTGGTTATCGCGCTTTCACGACGTAATAATTCAGCGGCGCTGGCACTTCTTTGAACCAGTGGGGCGTACCGGCAGGAACAATAATCACATCGCCTTTGGCCAGTTGCCGTGTCTCTCCGCCGGTAATTTCTTTGCCGCGAATTTCGCCTGGTGCAGTTGGCTTTGGATCAACGACTGTGCCACCTGTGACGAATGTTGCGGAGCCTTCCAGTACATAAATAATGTCGGCATCTTTTTCGTGGACTTCGGCGACACCGGCCTTGTCACGATGCGAGGCGTGCACCATATATTTGTCGCTGTTGTCGAAAAGCACTGCGCCTTTTGCAAAGGCGTTGGTAACTTTTTCTTTTTCAAAATATGTGACTTGTTGATTGGCAGTTGCGGAAGAAATCGCGGCGGCTCCGGCAATGGCTAATTCTTCATCCTGCTGGGCTGAAGCTGCACCGCTGACACCAACGCCACCGACGATTTGTCCATCAACATTGATCGGAATGCCACCCTGTAACGGCGTGAAAAACGAATCGGGCAGCGCCACCATCGCGGTGCGACCGTTTTTGATGATGTCTTCAAATGCTTTCGTCGGACGTTTGAAGAGAACAGAAGTCCGGGCTTTGCCGATGGAAATGTTTGCACCTGCGGCAAACGTGCCGTCCAATCTTTCGAGCGCTATTAAATTGCCGCCGTCGTCCACCACAGCGATGACACCACCCGGAGCATTAACACGTTTGGCCTCGGCTTTTGCTGCTTCGATAACTTTTTTTGCGCCATCAAGTGTCAGCGTTTTTTTCTCAATGGTTTGTGCGGTTGCGATGCCAACGAGCGCGGCTAAGAAGGCAACCAGCACCAGAAATTTATTCACAAGATTTAGATATTGCATAAGCTCTCCTGCTATAGCGATTAAGAAAAAGAATTTCCGAACTAAGCTCTAACGGAGCGGAATTTGATAGCCCAGGGTGTAACCCTGGGTTTGGCGGATGTAATGCCCCAAGCCCTGTAGGGGCGAGATACTTTATTACGCCCTTTCAGGGCTTGGATTTTTCTTTGTTCCGTCCCCAGGGTTGCACTCTGGGCTATATTCTTGTCACCCCTTTGGGGTTCAGTTCGGAAAATCATTTTCTGACTGCATAAAAAATTGAAAAGGCGCAAGTATTCCTCAAAATTACCTGCGCCTTGCCCTTGTGCGCGCCTCCCCCAGGCCGCACAAATTTACGCTTCCGGCGTAACCGTGATGCGGAACAATTGTCCGGTCAGATTGTAGAATTTGGACTCCTGCGCTTTGTGAACCTTGCCGTTTTCAGCTTCGCCGGTGTTCGGAGCTTTTTGACGCGGCGCCTGATTCGGGCCAATCCCTGGCTCTTCATTTTTTTCCGTCCCGGCATCCCACAAAATGAATTTGGAAGTGACATCTCCGCTCACCGGTTTCCCCTTCTCAAACAGATTGATGCCACCGGGTTCTGACGCGTAAAACCAGTCGTTCGATTGCCCAAACATCGTGATAAGCGAAAGTTTCATCCCTGGTTTTGCTGTCAACGTAAATTCATAAACACCACCGGGACCAATCGGGCCAGCCGTTTCACCACCATTTGGCGTATTGAAAACACCGTGTTGCATGCCGCTGTGATGTCCCATCAGGAAATCAACCATGCCGGAAGGATTGCCGTCCTCAGCCTGCATTTCCAAACCATTTGGCGTGGCAGGTTTGCCTTCCTGGAAGAACCGAACCTCATCCATGTGAACAGCCCAGAACCCTGGCGACAAAGCGAACGGCCACCTGGTTCCATCAGAAGCGGTTTGCCCGTCTTTGCTGGAAATGTTTTCGATTTTGACCGTGAATTTAACTTCGTGATCCTTGTTCTTGTGATTTGCCAGCGTAGTGATTGACACACCAATCAAAGCTACACAAGCCGTCATTGCTAAAAAGATATTTCGCATTCTCATAAATTATTCTCCCTGAAAGAACCCCGTCGCTACGGCTCCGGGTACTGTAAGAATCCCGTCGCTACTGCTTCGGGTTTCTTGTTGATGTTGGCAAAGTTGCACCGAAAGATGCAGCGTTTATCGTTGTGGTGATGCAGCTTGGCACAGAAAATTTTGTGTGCGCCGGCCCACCGCAGATAGGCTTCCGCCGCTAACAACATGCCCAGCGGAGGAGCCGTGAAATAAATCCAAAGCGCTGTCCAAATATTCCCGCCCAGCGCCGACCCAAAAGTCCGAGCCGGATTCAGGCTCATCCCTGACAATGGCGCTTCAAATGTGATGTATACAGCGACCAGTGTGCCTGCGAAAAGCCCGGTAAAACGTGCCCATTTCGCCTGATTGGAAACCGTCAGCACCGTCAGCATCAGCACGAATGTGATGATAATTTCTGCGCCAAAAGCGACGGCTATACCTGTGTTACCTGGCACAGTTGCGACGTAATTGACGGCAGGATGACCGAGTACATTTTGCCAGAACGCAATGGCGATCAGGACTCCCGCAATGCCGCCGATGAACTGCGCCAGTATATAAAAAATCGCGTCCGGCTTTGCGATTTTGCCGAGACGAAAAAATGTCAAAGTAACTGCCGGGTTCAGATGTGCGCCTGATTGTTTTCCCCACGGCGAATACACAATACCGATTGAGGTCAGACCCATCGCCAGCCCCATCAAAATTCGGCGTGTCAACGGATCCGCTATGGCCTGTCGCACCGGTGAATTTGGATGTTCCAGCAAAGCTCCAAAGGCGCAGGCCGAAATCATGAAAATCCCAAGCCCACACGCTTCGATCAAATATTCCGGCCAGTGATTTTTCAGTGCATTAAGCATTTCAGTGTTCATCCTTCACTGCCTAAATCCACATCCCTGCCAAAATATTCCTGCGGACTTCACCATTTGCGCCATTGAACAACACGAATTGGTGTACAATCGGTCTGTCCATTGTCAACGACCTGCGCAAAAAGCCAGTAAAACTAAGTATTTTCCCTTAGTAACTTGGCGGTACAGTGATTGCGAGAGCGATTTTGATTAAGGTCGTAAGATTGACAAGACGCCCGCAAAAAAAGGAGACCCAAAATGATTCCTTCTTCGACACCCAGTACCCCTCGCTTAGTTTTAATTCTCTCTTTGCTCATCACTCTTTTCGCTGTCGCCAGCGCCGATACGCCTATCGTTCGCATGGCACGCATCAGTTTGATTGAAGGCGAAGTTAGTTATCGTCGCGCTAAACATGATAACAATGCCTGGAATGACGCTTCGACCAACACGCCGCTCGGCGAAAACGATCAGGTTTTCACGGGTCAGCGGGGGCGCGCCGAAGTGCAACTTTCCGGGCGTAACATCGTGCGTCTGGATTCAGAAACCAGTTTTAAGATTGCGCAATTTACAACTGCGGTGACGCAAATTTCTTTGCCGGTGGGCAATGCAACGTTTCGCATTGACAGCCTTGACCGTCGTCAATTCGACATCGTGGATGCCAGTGATTCCAACCGTGATGACGCGCTTTACTTTGAAGTTAACACGCCCACAGTTTCCGTCACTTTGCTCAAGACGGGGATTTACAGAATTAGTGTGCAGGAAAACGGTACAACTGAAGTAGTCGTCAGAAGCGGTGAGGCGGAAGTTTACAATCAGGAACTGGGCACAATTACAATTAAAAAAGGGCGACGCATTTTGATCGAAGGCGACGACCTCGGCAATTACCAAATCGCCAAATTGCAGGACAAAGATAGCTGGGATCGCTGGAATGATCGGCGCGATGACGAATTAATTTATCAAACCAATTCGCTCAGCGCCCAATACGTTCCGCGCGGCATTGCGGGCATTGATGACCTGGATCGTTATGGTGACTGGTGGTACACCTCAGATTACGGCTATGTCTGGTCACCGCGCACGATTGCGACGGGCTGGGCGCCGTATCGCGTGGGCAACTGGCGCTGGTATTCGGATTGGGGCTGGACGTGGATTTCAACTGAACCCTGGGGCTGGACGCCTTATCATTATGGAAGCTGGTCATATTATAGCAATCGCTGGTGCTGGGTTCCGCGCAGCCGTGGGATTTCCGTAGGTTTTTCGTGGTCGCCGGCGCTCGTAACGTGGTTCGGATGGGGCAACGGCGGCGGATATAATCGCGGTTATAACAATGGTTACAATCAGGGCTACCGCGATGCCCGCTATGATTATGTCGGCTGGATTCCGCTGGCGCCTGGCGAGCGTTATCACAATCCGCACTGGGGCGGCGGTAACACGACGATTGTCAATAATACAAATATTTACGGCAATGGAAATAATGTCAACACGCGCATGGATGGTTTTCGCAATCACTCCGCGCCCGGCGGCATCACTCGAATGGATGGACGGCGTTTTGACAGCAATCGCGTCGTTGTCGCCAATACCGACAACACTCCGATTCAAGCACCTGTGATCAGATCAGCCGTGACGGCGCGCGGTGACACGCTGCGTCCGGTCATTCGACCAAATGAGCCGTCACCAGTTACCCCCGCCGCAAATCCAGGTGGCAGGCAGACAGTTGATCGCAACGTGGTTTCGCGCACTGCGATTCGTGGCGGCGAAACGATTACCCCAAATCCAAATGCCAATCGCAATAATATTGGCGGTGTCCCGACGTTACGCAACGATGATGTAACGCGTCCAACTGAGCGCACGATTCGACCTGACCGCGCAAATCGAGATGGCAACAGTCAAATTACAGGACGCACAGGAGCCACAACCAATGCGACTCCTAACCCGGATGGTTCGGGAGTAACCACACGCTCTGGCAATATTGAACCGCGCAATACTGATCGCAATACAACCGGAGATTTTCGGCGCAGTGAGAACCCCACTGAGCGAAACGCTGATCGGAATGTTGATCGTCCTTCAGTTGATCGTTCGGTGACACCATCGCGTCGAGCAGAGGAAAATCCTAATAACTCAAATACGGATCGCACGACTCGCCCCGAACGTCCGACGGTCAACCGTGAAGAAACTCGCCGTGAATCTCCGCCGCCGGATTATGCCCCTCGGCGCGCCGAAACCGAACGACGCGAAACTCCCTCGCGGCAGGTTGAAAGACCCAGTCCTCAAAGAGAGGAAGCACCGCGAGAATATCGGCGCGAAGAGCGTCCCGCTCCGGCACGCGAAGAAACACGGACTTATGAACGTCCAAGTCCGCCACCACGCCAGGAAGCTCCGCCGCGTCAGGAAGCTCCCAGACAGGAAGCACCGCCACGGGCTGAACGCAGCGAGCCGCGTACCGAAAGACCTGCGCGTGACAGTTCCGGTGGACGACGCAATCAATAATCAGAATTTTAGAATTCGTGCGCTTAACTGCCAGTCTGAGAAATTCTCAGACTGGCAGTTTGTTTTCTGACAACGCAACAGAATCCGTCACGCCAAAGTGACAGAGTTCGGCAATTTTCATTCTTTCTGACGCATCACCTTTTCCCCTTAAATTCATAACATGCCTGTGAACATTGTGCGAAATTAAATCGCATCAGCTTGTCATCACTTTGGCACGGCTTTCGCAATATATCTCACCGTGAAAAGGTATACGGTTGACTGTCGCCGTAGTGGTTAATTTGGGTTGTTCGGCGGTGGCAGTTTCGGGGCCACCGTGTACCTTTTCCATAAAATTTCGTCCTCACCCCATCTCTTCTTCCAGGCTGATTTCAGCACTCCCAAAATCAATGTGATATATTCCGCAGCGTCACTTTTTTTCGGGGGTAACCAGGCTTGGATACTTTTCTTTTCATACTTGCATTAATCACCTTTATTTTTTTTGTCGCCTTTGGAATCGAACTGGCGTTGGGCAACCGCACGATCAAATTTCTCAAAGATTGTCCGCGCCTGGTCTCCATCAATCCACCCAAAGTTTCCGTCATTATTCCCGCCTGCAACGAAGAGCGCGAAATTGCCAAAGCGCTGCAATCTATCCTCCGGCAAAATTACGAAAACCTTGAAATCATTGTCTTAAATGATCGTTCGACAGATTTGACCAAAATTATTCTGGAGCAGATGGCGGAGCAATATCCGACCTTGCACGTGATCCACATCACTGACCTGCCAGGCCGTTGGTTAGGCAAAAATCATGCGCTTTATTTCGGCGCACGACAGGCCACAGGTCAGCTTTTATTGTTCACCGATGCCGATGTCATGATGAAGCCTGACGCGATTAGCAAAGCCGTCAATTATTTGCTTAACCAGCGACTTGATCATTTGACCTGCATGCCGGATCAAACTGTTTCGGGGTTTGCCCTGTGCGCTTTCATTGCCGCCTTTGGATTTTTCTTTTCGCTGTATGCCCGACCCTGGCGCGTCAAACGACCGAATCGCTGGCATATTGGCATCGGCGCTTTTCAACTTCTCCGCACAGATTTTTATCGCAGTTTCAACGGACATATCCCGATTGCGTTGCGCCCTGATGACGATATGAAATTGGGCAAGCTCATCAAACAAAATCATGGGCAACAGGAAATGGTTTGGGGCGAGGGATTGATCAGCGTAACCTGGTATCATTCGCTCAAAGAACTCATTGCTGGTTTGATGAAAAACACTTTTGCCGGACTCGAATATAATTTTCTCTTCGTCATTCTTTCGAGCCTGGCTTTGTTTGTGCTCAGCGTCTTTCCCTTCATCGCAATATTTGTGACGAATGGCAAAACGTTCTGGCTCAATCTGGCAACGATCCTGACAATAATAATTATCTTTTTTGATAGTGCGGGGTTTCTGAATTTAGGTCGCTGGTACGGTTTTAGTTTTCCGCTTTCAGCCTTGCTGTTT
>JAYSTY010000085.1:0-3997 GCA_043719385.1 Blastocatellia bacterium
ACATCGCAATTCGGGCAATGCGATTTGTGACCGCAACTGCGACACAGCAGAAACGAAGAAAAGCCGCGCCGATTCAGCAGCACCAGTGTTTGTTTGCCACGTTCGTGGTTTTCGGCAATCGCAGCTTTCATTTCGTCGGAGAAAATTTGTTGCTTGCCATGCCGTGCAAAGACTTCGCGCATGTCTACGATTTCGACCGGGGCAAGCGGACGGCTATTGATGCGTTCGGTCATTTCCAGGTACGTGTATTTTCCGGTGTGCGCGTTGTGAAAAGATTCCATCGAAGGAGTTGCGCTGCCCAGGATGACTACGGCGTCGGCTTTCAGGGCGCGAACAATAGCGGTGTCGCGTCCGTGATAACGCGGTTCGGAGTCCTGTTTATAGGCTGATTCGTGTTCTTCGTCCACGATGATGAGGCCGATATTTTCGAGCGGAGAAAAAACTGCGGAACGCGCACCAATGCAAATTCTCGCTTCGCCGGAACGCATGCGATTCCATTCATCGAGGCGTTCACCTTCTGACAAAGACGAGTGGAGAATCGCTACGGCATCGCCAAAATGCGCAGAGAGCCGTCGTGCAAACATTGGCGTCAGCGAAATTTCAGGGACGAGCATCAGCGCGGTTTTGCCTTTCTCCAGCGTTGCCCGCATCGCACGAATGTAGACTTCAGTTTTGCCGGAGCCGGTAACGCCGTGCAATAAAAATGCCGCGTATTTTTCTTCGTTCAGTTTTTCAGTGATGGCATCCAGCGCGACCTGTTGCGAAGGCATCAGCGCCAAATCATCCGCCAAAAGATTTTTGAGATGCGCGAGCGGATCGCGGCGGATTTCGCGGACAAAAACTTCGACGTGACCGCGTTTTTCGAGCGTTTTGATGACAGAGATACTGACGCTGGCGAGTTCCTGCAATTGTGCCAGGCCGAGCGGAGCAGTGGCGAGGAGGTCGAGAACAGTTTGTTGTTGGGTGGTCGGTGGTCGGTGGTCGGTGGTCAGTGGGGGAACCCCGTCGCTACCGCTCAGGGTACTGACCCGCTCCGCGTCGCCTTGCGTTATTTCTTCTTCCGACTTCTGACTTCCGACTTCTGACTTCTGTAATCTCACCGCCTGCTGCTTCTTTGGCTTGACCGCCGCATCTATCATTTGTCGCGTGACGATAATCAGTCCTGATTTTTCCAGTTCACGAATCAATGCGCCAGCTTTGGTTTTGGTGAACTCTTTGATGAGAGCGCGAGAGTTGACCGCACCATCTTCGTCCAGATTCGCGGCAATAAATGTGAGCGCTTGTAGCTTCATCGTTGGCTTCGCGGTAGTCGGCTTCGCAGCCTGATTTGACAGAACTTCGCGTGCGTTGGTCGTGAGCGAGAGCATTGTTTCGGCTTCGGCGTTGATGCCCGCAGGCAGGCACGATTTAATGGTTTCTCCCCACGGCGCAAAATAATAATCGGCAATCCATTTCGTTAATTCGAGCAATTCCGGCGTAACCAGTGGCTCGGTATCAAAAAGCTCTTCGACCGATTTAATGTCGGTGGTTGTGGCGTCAATGCCTGCTTCTTCAAGTGTATTGTGGAGACCAACTACATAACCAGTGAGAAGTTGTTTACCGAACGGAATCAGCACCCGACAACCCGGTTTCGTCTGCGCGGCGAAGCTTTCCGGCAGTGCATACGTGAAGGTTTGATGGACGTAAAGAGGAATGGCAACTTCGGCAAACATAAATCAAGACTGGGGGAAGGCCGGAAAACCAGACTGCCGGAGCGCCGGACAATCAGATAATCAGAGTTTATTTTAGACACCATTTTTCGGGGTGGTTAGACATCGAAATTAACATGCCGATGATGGAATCATATTCTTTGTATAGCGCCGCACCTACAGTTCGCTCCAAATAACCGCACTCGACCGCGAACTGTAGCCAGACTTGGGTTTCAGAACTTTCTGCTTCGCAATCGCTAAGTTTACTGATCCAATGCGCTTCGTAACGACGCTTGCGCCACGCTTCCGCCAGGTTCGCGCAAACAGAACGTGACGAACGACGAATCTGATCTGTCAGTGAATAGCGTTCTTCTTTTGGGTATTGTTTTGAGTCCTCAAAAATCTTCATTGCGGCTGAAAATGCTTTTTGATAAACCTCAAGATCAACGTGCCTTTTTATCTGAGTTTTTCTTACTTCATCCATTCGGTCACCTCACTTACTCGCAGATCCAAAAATCCGGTTGTCCGGCAGTCTGGCAGTCCCGTCGTCCTTCTTCAAATGGCTCCGTAATGCGTCAGCTCAACTTCAGGGCTGAGATAGCCTGATTTTGCAGGCTCTGTGCGCAACAAATCGGTGCTCAGATATTTCTTGTTATCATCACAAAAAATTGTCGCGACGACGGTCTCGGCTCCTAATTCTTCCTGGACCATTAACGCGCCAATAAAATTTGCGCCGGAAGAAATTCCCACCGCTAAGCCAAGCTGCGAAGCCAGTTGTTGCGCCATCAAAATTGCATCTCCATCAGGAACGCTGATGACTTTATCAAGCGCATCAAGCTCAACAATAGCGGGGATGAATTCGTCGGAGATGCCCTGAATGCGATGGCTTCCGACTTTGCAACCGGTCGTCAACGTGGGCGATTCGGCGGGTTCCAGCGGATGCAATTTTATCTTTGGATTTTTCGTCCGCAGATATTTTCCTGTTCCCATAATCGTTCCGCCTGTTCCAACTCCCGCAAGAAAAGCGTCGGGCGTCAGTCCGCGCACCTGCAACTGCTCCCAAATTTCCGGCCCCGTAGTCGTTTCGTGTGCTTCCGTGTTCGAGCAATTAGAAAACTGACACGGCAAAAAAACGTTGCCTCGATCACGCGCCAGTTCTTCGGTCATCTTAATGCTGCCGCGAAAGCCGCCCTGCTCTTTGCTGACCGGAACGATTTCAGCGCCGAAGCTTTGAATCAAGCGCACCCGTTCATAGCTCATCCAATCCGGCATATAAATCATCACCGGATGACCCAGCGCTTTGCCAATCGCAGCAAACGCAATTCCTGTATTGCCGCTCGTCGCCTCAGCAATTAAATCTCCCGGTTTGATTTGTCCCTTTTCGTAAGCAGTTTTCAAAATATGCAGCGCCATCCGATCTTTGATGCTGCCAGTTAAATTCAGATATTCAGCCTTCGCATAAATCGTGCGGCGTTGGCCTCGAAAATTGAAATGCACCGCGATCAATGGCGTATTCCCGACCATGTGATGCAATCCGTTCAGTCGTTGCGCGAGACTATAATCAGCAATGTTTGTTGAATCCATATCGAGTTATTGGGGCAATTGCCAAAAGGGAGATTGTACATTAATTTCCATCCTAATCCAGTTTAAGTCTAAGGTCGAACCGAACACTTCCGAGGACTTTTGGCTCTTATGTACTGAGAAGCGAAAATGACCAGTAGTAAGCAGGAAACAATGTGGGTGTTACGCGCACAGGCGGGCGACCGTGACGCGTTGGATTGTTTGCTGCAAGCAGTCCAAACGCCCCTGTATCGTTACATCATGGGCATCACCAATGATGTACATTTGAGCGAGGACATTTTGCAGGAAGTGTTCGTGTTGATTTATTGCAAACTAGGTTGGTTGCGCGAGCCAGAGCTTTTTCGTGCGTGGGCATACCGCATTGCGACGCGGGAGACGTTCAAATTTCTCAAGCGTGAAAAACGCTGGCAGGAGCAGGTGCGCGAAGAAGAAATTTTGGCGAATATTACTGCTGTCACACCAGAAACTTTTGGATCAGAAATAACCGCACAATTGCCATCACTCATTGCCAACATTTCTCCCGCCAGCCGCGCTGTCATTGTGCTTCATTATTTGCACGAAATGACGCTGGATGAAATTGCTGGTGTTCTGGACATCGCAGTTGGCACGGTGAAATCGCGTTTGGCGTATGGGTTAAATGCGCTTCGTCAACAGGTGCAAAAATGATTTTTTGCCATTTACTTCAAGCACTTTCGCTGATCATAAAATCTATTGGTTTCAGATCAACG
>JAYSTY010000086.1:0-24384 GCA_043719385.1 Blastocatellia bacterium
TCATAGAAATCAAGTTATTTTTTTTGCGCCTTGCATCTGACTCGTTTCTTTTGTAGCTTGCACTTGTTATGACCACATTACATTTTCTTGGCGCAGCCGGTTCGGTAACCGGCTCCAAATTCGTGCTGGAATCCAATGGCTACCGCGTGATGATTGATTGCGGGTTGTTTCAGGGACTGAAAGAATTGCGGCTGCGCAATTGGGAGCAACTGCCCTTAAACCCTGCCTCTATCAACGACGTAGTTTTGACCCACGCGCACATTGACCATACAGGTTATTTGCCGCGCTTGGTGCGTGATGGATTTAACGGCACGGTTTATGCGACATCGGCAACGGCGGATTTGCTTTCGATTATGCTGCCGGATTCGGCGCGGATTCAGGAAGAAGATGCCGAGTATGCCAATCGCAAAAAGTTTTCCAAACATCATCCGGCGTTGCCGCTTTATACCGAAGCCGATGCCAAAGCTGCGTTGAAACTGCTCTCCGGTGTAAATTACGAACAGCCGATAAAATTAAGTAAATCTGTCACGGTGAGCTTTACCCAGGCCGGTCATATTCTGGGTTCAGGTTGCGTTAAAGCAGAAATTAGCGAACCTGGCAAAGCGCCGTTCAGCATTTTATTTTCCGGTGACCTGGGGCGCTACAACGAACCAATTTTGAATGATCCGGCGCCGGTTCACGAGGCCGATTATTTGCTGGTCGAATCAACGTATGGCAATCGCCTGCACGAACAGACGAATCCCAAAGAGCGTCTCGCCGAAATCATCAACGAAACTGTTGAGCGCGGCGGCAAAATTATTATCCCGGCGTTTGCCGTTGGTCGCACCCAACTGCTGATTTATTACCTTCGTGAACTCGAAGATGAAAATCGCATTCCGGTGATTCCCGTGATTGTTGATTCGCCAATGGGAGCTTCGGCGACCAGGCTTTATATGAAGCATCGGGAAGAACATGACATGGACATGCAGCAACTGGCTGATGAACATCGCAATGCACTTTCGACACGCAATTTCAGGCTTGTGCATGGACGCGAAGGGTCGAAGGCCTTGAATTTCCTGCATGAACCGGCGGTCATCATTTCGGCTTCCGGCATGGCGACCGGAGGGCGTGTGATGCACCACCTGTACAATAATTTGCCGGATCCAAATTCTTCCGTTGTATTGGTCGGTTATCAGGCCGAAGGGACACGCGGCAGGCGTTTACAGAATGGCGAAAAAACGTTGCGACTGTTTGGCGAAGAGGTTCCCGTCCGCGCCAAAATCGAAACGATTGGCAGTCTGTCAGCCCACGCTGATTCGTCCGAAATTATGCGCTGGCTGGCTGGCTTCAAACGTCCGCCGCGCAAAACATTTGTCGTACACGGAGAGCCGGAAGCCTCATCAGCATTGCGCGATTTGATTGTCAGTAAATTAAACTGGCACGTTGAAATCCCCCAATATCAGGATGTCGTCGAGCTTGAATGAATAAAAAAATATTAGTTTAATATGGCAGCTTTTGGTATATTGCGTTTTCATCTTTTCAGCCGTATTTATCCCCCATTCCTGTTGTCGCTTTGCTGGTTGTCTGTATCGCAATAACAACCGCAGGGATTTCGCTTTGAAGTTGGTTTTGTTTTGAGTTAATCGTTTGCTGGCGAGCGGGGTAAAGTCTCGTATTACCAGTAGGATTTTGTTAATCAAACGATACTTCTTACTAATAATTTTCATGCGCCCCGAATAAGGAAACGATATGAGCCACTGGTTTTTCCTGAGCTATGCCCGTGATGACAATAAAGACGGGTACGTCAAAAAATTCTATGAAGATTTGCGTCGCGCCGTGGCGGGCAAAACCGGCACCATCAACGAAAATGAGGCAGGGTTTTTCGACGGTGAAGCAATTGAACCTGGCACGAAATGGTCGCAGGAATTAGGCGATGCCCTGCAACAAAGCCGCTGCTTCATCAGTGTTTTTTCGCCGACGTATTTCCAGAAAAAGTTTTGCGGGAAAGAATGGTCGGTGTTCGATGAACGGCAGGCCGCCTACGCCGCAACGCTGGCCGCTGGCGCTCCATCACCAAATTTGATGATCCCGATTTTGTGGGAAAAGAAAAAATATGTGGAGCCGGTCATCCCGTCAGCCTTGAGCGCGATTCAGTTTAATCACGACGACTTCGGTGATAAGTACACCGAGTATGGGTTGCGACAAATGATGAAGCTCAACAAATTCAGGGACGCTTATGAAAGTTTCATAGATGTTTTTTCTGACAAACTAATTGACACGGCCAGAACGCATCTATTGCCGCCCTTACCAAATCTGGCTCCACTCGAAACGATTACTCCGACTTTTCCGGCTTCCATCGGATCAGGCACAAGCCTTGTGCCTGTGCCTGTAAAACCAAATGACGGAGCAAATCCGCGCTATGTAAAATTCGTGTTTGTGGTGGGGCCGCAGGCTGAATTACAGGCAGCCAAACTCCGCACCAAACTTGATCATTACGGGGCTTCGGGCGCGGAATGGCATCCGTATTTACCGGATGCCCTCGACGATGTGGATTTAATGGTGAAAGGGGTTGTCCTCCAGGAAAAATTAAGCCCGGAAGACTCATTTGCGGTGGATGGTGACCTGCTGGAAAAAATTGAGGCCGCCGATAAACTTAACCAGATCGTCGTCATCGTGGTGGACACCTGGACAATGCAACTACCAAATTATCGGCAGATTATGAAAACTGCCGACGAAAAATTGCAATTCACTAATTGCATCATGCTTGTTCCCTGGAATGAAAAAGACGAAGAGTCAGTCAAAAATATTGAGAAATTACAGGCTACTGTGAAGGCGGCCTTTGAGAACCGGATTCTGAATAATTCGCCTAATTTCCTGAGCCGCATCAGCAGCGTAGATGAGTTAAAGGCACAACTGAGTGTGATCTTACAGAGAACGAAAATGAAGCTGATCGAACGGTCAGACATTCGCCGGAAAGCTGTTGGCGACGTCATCATTTCCAAATCAATCATCACCGGCCCGGGAGGAGCATAATGGAAAAACCGCAAGGTAAAATCATCAGCTTTTATTCTTACAAAGGCGGTACGGGCAGGTCTATGGCGCTGGCGAATATGGCCTGGATTTTAGCCAGTTTCGGCAAGCAGGTGCTGGTCGTGGACTGGGATTTGGAAGCGCCGGGGCTGCATCGCTATTTCGCTCCTTTTCTGGATGACAAAGACCTCACCTGTACCGATGGCCTGATTGATATGGTCAGCGAATTTGCGCTGGCGACGGTCTCGCCACCAGAAGGAAGCAGCGAGCCACCAGATAAAAACTGGTACGAATCCTATGCCGATGTTTTGAATTATGCGATTTCCCTCAACTGGGATTTTCCTAATAAAGGAACGCTGGATTTAATGCCCGCCGGACGACAGGGCGATTCGTATTCGGCTCGCGTGAATTCTTTTAACTGGCAGGATTTTTATGATCGGCGCGGCGGCGGCGTTTTTCTGGAGGCCGTCAAAGAAAGAATGCAGGCGGAATACGATTACATTCTGATTGACAGCCGCACCGGAGTCAGTGACACCTCAGGAATTTGCACTGTGCAGATGCCTGACGTAGTAGTCGTCTGCTTCACGCTCAATAATCAGGGCATGAAAGGCGCGGCGGCGGTGGCGCGCTCAATTTATGAGCAGCGCCTGAAAGAAGGAAAACCCGTCGAGATATTTCCGGTTCCCATGCGGGTTGAGCCATTTGAAAAAACCAAACTTGATTTGCGCCGCGATCATGCGAAGCGATATTTCGGGCTTTTTCCTGCCTCGCTCAGCCAGCCGCAACGAGCGCAATTTCAGGAAGATGTGCAGGTGCAATATCTGCCTTATTATGCTTATGAAGAAATCCTCGCGGCGTTTGGCAATAAACCCGGCGATGCGATTTCCCTGCTCGCTCCCTCCGAACGCTTAGCCGAATATTTAACCGAGTACCTGACTCCCGGCGAAAAAATCGGTCGGCTGGTGCTGACTGAGTCATTGGAAAGGCAGCGGGACATTATTCTGGCGCGTTACGAAGGCAAAGAAATTGAACCTGATCCAGGTTCACCAGAATATTTAATTCGCGTTGCCGATGCCGCCTTTGCCAATCTTTCGCCTGCTGAGGAAGACCTCGCCCGCCGTGCCATCCTGCGCATGATTCGTTATGCGCGACCGGACGAAAGCGACGGCCACGCACGGGTTAAATTGAAGCTCTGGCGGTTCGAGGAAGAGACGACACAAGTCCTGCGCAAGCTCGCCGATTCACACTTATTAAATCGTGAGGGTGAACCAGGCTCACAGGAGGAAACGGTGCAAATTGCCAGTGATGATATTTTGCGCGGCTGGAAACGACTGAATGAATGGATTGAACTGGACAGTGATTTTTTACTCTGGCGGCAACAATTGCGCGGACGAATGACCGAATGGGAATCAGGACGCGGAACACTTCTGACCGAAACACCCCTGGAAATTGCCAAACGATTTTCTGAGTTACGACAAGACGATCTCAATCAAAGAGAACTGACCTATATTGCCGGGAGCATCAGAGAAGAAGAAAGAAAACAGGCGCACACCAGTGCGATTGAACAACAGCTTAAAGACGAGCGCGAACAAAAATCCAGCCTGGAACAACAAAAGCTGAGCCTGGAACAAGCGCAGTCGAAGCAGTTGCGCAAGAGCCGCTGGGGGCTGGCAATTGTGATTCCGATCATTCTGCTGGGGCTGCTGATTATTGCGGCAATTTCCTATCGCTACTACCAAAACCAAACGCAGTTGGCGGCGGTGACGGCGGGACAAAATATTCTGACACAGGCTTCATCGCTGACCATTGAGGGAATTACGCTTTCCAAACAAGGCAATAATGATGCGGCAATTACCAAATTTGAGGAAGCAATCAAGTTGAAACCCGATTACGCCGAAGCCTATTTTCAAAAAGCCAATGCGCTGCGCAACAATAAAGATTACGAACGTGCGATTGGCACTTATGATCAGGCGCTGGCACTGAAACCTGATTTTGCTGAGGCGGCGCTCAATCGTGGCCTGGCCTATTCAAGCAACAACAAATTCGATAACGCCATTCAGGATTTCACGCAGGTCATCACGACAAATCCAAACGATAAAGCCCTCCTGACCGCCGCGTATCGCAATCGTGCCGATGCTTACCAGCAAAAAAATGATTTGGACAATGCCGTCAATGATTACAGCGAAGCGCTCAAACTCACACCTGACGATGTTTTGAGCTTACTGGGACGTGGTACCAGCCTGAGTAAAAAGAGTAATAAGGTTTCCGCCACAACTGATTATCAGGCGGCTCTTAATGTTGCCGCCAGCAAAAATGACGTACCCAACAGCGAAAGTGCGAGGGCGGGTTTGAAACAACTTGGCGTAAAAGCACCGATAGCCGCTACCCCCGCGCCCAAACCAGACACCGCGCCGGTTCCCGCCAGAATTTTTTTACATTATCAGGATGCCAAAGATGAAAATACTTTGGATGGAATTTCGCGCGCACTCTCGGCACAAGGCTATGCAGCGCCGAGAAAACAAAAAGTAACGCAGCCAACTTCCGGCGATATTCGCTATTTTTACCCTGAAGATCAGGCAGCGGCGGAGAAAGTAAAACAATCCGTCCAAAGAAATCTACAGCAACAAGGAATCAAACAAAACCTTGAATTAAAGTTTCTCAGCGGTTTGGCGGCAAAAGCCTCACGCGGGCAAATTGAAGTCTGGCTGCCCCCACTGCCAGAGGTCGAAACCCAAACTGCGCCAATGGCACAATATCCGCCGCGCCTGAAATCGAAACAACCTGACAAGTCAGATAAGCCGCCGGTAAAATATAAAAATTAGGAGTGCAGAGTGCGAAATGGAGATTTTCAATTAGTCTGGCTCGCCCACGTTGCCGCGCCAACCAGTCCGGCATTATTTCCCAGCATCGCCAGGACAATATGAACTTCTTCGACCTTAATCAGAGTCACACGAGATTGTACGGTGCGGCGAATTGGGTCAAGAATCAGTTCACCTGCCGCCGCGACTCCGCCGCCAAAAACTACGCGCCGGGGATTGAGCACGGTGATGATGCTGGAAACGCCAATCCCGATATAACGTCCGGCGCGTTCGTAAATATCTTTGGCGATGGCATCTCCGGCCAGCGCTGCCTGACAGACCAGTTCCGGCGTAATTTTATTCAAATCATCACCGCACATTTCCGCCAGACTTGTCGTCAAGCCCTGCACAACGGCCTTCATTCCCATCGCGGCAATCGCCGGGCCGGAAGCATAGGACTCGACGCAGCCCCGACTGCCACAGCCACAAGCATCGCCGTACAAATCTACGATGACGTGACCGAGTTCTCCACCTGCGCCGCCGATGCCAAGATGTAATTTATTGTTGATGATTAACCCGCCGCCAATGCCAGTGCCAAGCGTATAAAACGCGGCAGTCTCGACGCCCTTGCCTGCGCCAAATTTCCACTCGGCAAAAGTCATCGCACGGGCGTCGTTGATAAGGCTTACGTTAAAACCTGTGAGCGCCTTTAATTTTTCAGCTAAGGCGACGTTGCGCCACTGTCCCGGCAGATTCGTCAGGAATAATGTAATGCCCCGTTCCATATCAATTTCGCCAGGAACGCCAATGCCAACACCGCCAATATTTTCCGGCGCGATACCGCTGGCTGCGACGATGCTCTCAACCAATTTTCCCATGTTCGCAATGACCGCATCGTAGCCTTCACGCGACTGCGTAGGAATCGAAGTCGTCGCACTGATTTCTCCGGTGAGCGTGTTGACCAATGCGGCTTTAATGTTTGTGCCACCGAGATCAATGCCGATGTAGTAGTTTTTCATAATTTATCTTTCGAGTGTTCGTGCTCGCAGCCAGGTTTCTATTTCGTCTATTTTCCAGAGATCAGATTCGACGGACAGAACCAATTCAATAATCTCTGCTGCCGGAGCAAAAAACTTATGACGATTGAGTTTGAGAAATTCCTGGGTGAGCGTGGTTGCGGTTCTTTTGTTGCCGCCAGTCCAGGGATGATTTTTTACCAGCCCAAAAGATAAAGTTGCTGCTTGTCGAATCAGGTCAGCGTTTTCGTACGCGGCGGCTTGTTGTGGGCGTGCAAGAGCGGATTCAATTAACGAACGATCAGCGACACCAAAACGGATTTCACCATAAGCACGCATTAAAATCAGGTGAATCAAAACTGCGTCGCTGTATGATAAATACCGCGTTTCTTTAATCTCCAAGCCTTTTCAGCCCCTCAAAAGCTTCTCGAAATTCTTCGCAGGTTTCCAATACTGAAGAGACTAATTCTGGCGCAGGTGGTGGGAGGATTTCAATACTTATACCTTTTTTGCTTGGATATAAAACGCCGATTGAGCCATGCGCAATACCCATCACATCTGCCATGTCGGCTGGAATATCAATAATCCAACCCTCTTCAGTTTTCCGTGGCGCGGTAGATGGTGTTAAGACTACATTCATAAACTCACTCCTCTGAGCACCATATTGTAGTCAAAATTGATGAGCTTTCCAATTACCAAAGCGTACTTCATCTTTTTATGACGGAGGTTGTATCGTTGCCAAATCTGCGCTTAGTGTGGTCAATCTGTTCTTCGCTTTCTGGATTTGTCGCTCCACCTGACTGACCAGTTCCAGCAGAAAATTATGTCCAATAGCAGCGGACTTTTCAGCCCGCATTTTCAGTCGCGCCAGTTCAGAATTTTTAGTCCGTGCAATTTCAGCTTCGACTTCGGCGAGGCTTGCTTCGGTGGCAGAAATCGTGCGTAGAACCTGTGCCAAATCATTCGCCAGATTGCTTTGCCGCGCAAGCTCAGCCAAGCCGGATTCAGCGCTCAGCAGGGCTTGTAAACGCTCCTCAGCACCTGATTCATACGCGTGATTTGCCACAATCATGAGCTTGTGACGCAATTCGCGCTCGGCCTCGTTGCCCGCCAAATCAGGGTGACAGAGACGTGCGACTTCGCGGTACAGTTTTTTCAAATTTTCCGACGCATGAAATTTGGTTTGTCCGCATTCGAGTTCATCGCTGATGGCATATTCTTCGGTTTCAATTTGCTGGCCTAACGTTGCGGCAATTTGTTGTTCGAGCGCCGCTAGTTCATCAAATTTTTGCCCGATTGCCGCTAGGTAAATTTGCTCAAATTCCTTGATCCCGGATTGCAACACAGACAATTCAGATTCGCGCTGGCTGAGCGTTATCTCAAGCGCCCTGAGTGCCGCGCGCTTTTCATCCAGTTCACGTTGTTCGGCCAGCGGAGTAACAATCAATTTCATGATGTAATGATCTCATGTTTGCGCGTGGAAATTTGCAAATGATTTAGAATATCGGCGAAGGTCGCAAATTCGTGATGTTTGATTTCCCGCTCGCGGCAATACTGGGCCAGATAATGCGTAGCGAAAACTTCATCGGCAACTTCCGCCGCCGACCGATCAGAAATTCCATCGCCGATGAAAATTGTGTGGCACCCCTGCGCCTGTTTTTGCTGAATCACACGCGCTTTGTCGTGCCCATAATCCGAATAATCCCGAAATTCACAGTGCCAGCCAGCGCTGTCTGGCCTGATGTGATTGGCCAGAATTTCGAGGTCAGGAAATTCTGCCGGCGCGATAAATAATTCAATAATTTCGTAAAAGCCGGCGCTCAGAACGGTCAGCGGAAAGTTATTACTTTTGCACCAGTGGGCAAAAGTGAAAAACGCCGGATCAACCTTAATGCGTGTGCGCAAAAGCTCCACCGCCGCGCTGAAGGGAGCGCGAATACTGAACATTTCGTGTGTGATTCCGTCGCGCAAACTCATCGTACCAGCCCGTAATTGAGCGCCGATTGAATTTAAATAATCCACCCCGCCGCCTAATTCTTTCGTCAAAAAAACCAGCGAATCCGTGTCCGTAATCGTGCCGTCAAAATCGGTAAAAATATGAAGTTTTGAAATATCGTGCATCCTGCGTAAATTTGAGATTGGAAATTTGAAATTTATGGTCATCTCAGCGTGACGCCAGCGGGCAGTTTAAAAATAAAAACGGCCTCGGCGATAGCCGTATTTTCCTGCCAGTTGGAAAACAAAAAATCTATTCTCACATTGCCTGCTTTGATAAACGAAAGCCGTGCCAGATTTAAGCTGTGCGGTTCGACTTCAAGCAATAATTCGCGGAATTCTGAAGCGTGTTTGGGAACCATCCGCAGGACGCGATTGCCGGCGCGGACAGGCGCTTCAGTGGAAAATTCAATCCGGCTGAACGCCTGACGCAATTTCCCGCGTCCCAGCAAAAACATAAACGGCGCCCGCAAATCACCACTTTCTTTCACACTGGCGCGTGTCGCGGTGCGGTCAGCCGGGATGTATTCATAAATCATCCGCCCATCCGACACATACAATTTCGCTTCCGGCGCAGCGTAATCCCACCGCATTTTGCCCGGCTTTTTAAGCTGTAAACGCCCGCTTTCACGGCGCATCCGCTCACCTGGAGAATTGTAAATTTGCGTAAAATCCGCCGTCAATGTGTTGAGGCGAAGGTATTTCGTTTGCAGCGCATTAATGGTTTGCTCCAGCTCCGACGGTGGCAGCGAGGGAAGCAGAAAAAACAAGAGCGCAGTGACGGATAAAATATTCATGCAGGTAAATGAGAGTTAGCTAAACTCGGTCAAAATAGCATGAAAAAAACCGGCTCGCTACTGTCAGCTCATCTGACCCGCGCAGTAAATCCGAGGCTGCCAGTATTATCAGGTGCGGTTGGTGTAATGTTGCCAACGGTAACACGCCATCTGAGCGCTTTGACGTTGCGGTCATATCCGATGGGAGCGCTGCCGCCACCGCTAGTCGGGGTATAAGCCCAGGTCGCGCTTCCAGGCGATAAAGGGTCGTAATCGCTTGAATACTCAACTACTCCGGTAATTCCAGGCAAGGTGGGAAAGGGCGTTTGTGAGCCAACCTTGAAATCAGTGTTAAGTGGAACCGGATCAGTCACCACGAAAGCCCGAGCGGCAGTACCGCCGGAATTCGTGAACACAATATTGTAGGTAAAATCAGTCCCAGGTAGTTGGCTGGCAGTTTCACACGTCGCAGGAGCGGTACAGCTTTTTACCAGTGTAATGGATGGAATACTGGAAATAACGATGTTTTCAGTAGTCGCTCCGCTGGCAGTTCCATCGTAATTTGAGCCGCCAACACTACCGGCGAAACCTCCGGTTTCGTAGCTGGTATTGGTTGTATACGCTGTTCCTCCGTTAGCTGTACTGGTACTAGCATTGGTGGCTGGCTTCAGCACTCGCGCAGCAGTAGAGCGGGTCGGATCAGAATATGCGACTGCCGCCGGATTATGATAAGTTCCATCGGCTGTCCCGGCTGCGATGTTGACAGTGAAGGGGATACTAACTGTTCCTCCGGCTGCTATATCCAGCGAATCCCAATTCAACGACCTATTCCCGGCAGCCGGTTTCGTCGCCAGTCCTGCGAGTGTGGCCGCTGTGGTAGTGCCAGTCAGATATACTCCGGTACTCGCCGTGAAAGTTCCGGCTGAAGCAAAAGTGAAACCTGTAGGTAAACGCAAGTCTGAAATCCGAACTCCCTTTGCTGTTCCTCCTGTCGCGGCATTTGCTACTTGAATGGTGTAAGTGGCGGTTCCGCCGGAAGGGAAGGGACCAGGCGTGGAAGTTGATTTTGTGACTGTCAAAGCTGGTAGACAGCCTGCGCCTGCACCAGTACCCGTAGGCGTAACGAAAGAAGTTGTGACTCCGTTTGCGCCATCGGTTGCCCCGTAGTTTATGGGTGTCGGGCTGGTTCGATCCAAGCCAGCAATACCTTTAATAACGCTAGTCGAAACACCGCCGCTAGTAGCGATGAATCCGCCGCCGCCGCCGCCGCCAGGCCCATGTTCAAAATATCCTGAACGACCACCATTGCCACCTTTAGCATTCGCCGTCAGCCCACTTGTCCCATTCACCGAAGAGATCACGATACTGCCGCCTGCGCCGCCGCCGCCGCCGGAATCGGTTTGACCCGAAGCGGGTAAATCTGAAGCATTATTACCATTTGCGTTGATAGTTCCGCTGCCTGTGATGGAGCCAGCTCTGATGAGTACAATGCCTCCGCCGTTAGCGCCACTCATAAGGTATTCGTTGGCAGTTGTACTATTGTTTCCATCACCTGCGCCGCCGCCGCCGCCCATTACGATTTGTGTGCTGGAAGCCGTAAAAGCTGATCCACCTAATCCCCCTTGAACAAAACCATTAGCAGGGCTATTAGTACCTACAAAACCATTACCAGCTATATTATTATGCCAGTTTTTGCCACCCACTCCTCCTGCGCCACTATTAGAGCCGCCGCCGCCGCCAGCATTCAACCCATTATCAACGTTGGGAGCGTAATCGTCAGAACCACCGCCCGCATTGCCCGGAGCGCCGCGCCCGATACTGCCTCCGGTATAATTATCCGCGCCTGTTACTGACGAGGTGCCGCCATTAACTTTGAGTGGCGTACCCGCGATTCCTTCGCCTTTCATTCCACTAAACAGAGAAGATGAAGCGTAGAGGTAATCCGTCTTCGCGTTGGTCGTCGAAGTGTCTCCAGTTTTTTGTTGCCCTCCACCGCCACGAAAGCCTTGCCCTGACACATCAATTGTGCCGGAGAAGGTTAAAGTTCCTGTCGTGTCCAAAGCGACTACGCCGCCTGTTGTACCGTCCCATGCCGCTGCGGTCACAGTTCCGCTAACGGTGGCAGAGGAATATTGTGGGACGCGGATGATTTGATAGGTTTGTCGGCTGGAAACGTTCTGCGTGTAGGTATAGGTCAGCGAGGCCGCGAGCGTTAAGGTCGAACCAGAGACGGTTTTGACCGTCGCGTATTCATACCTGCCTGCGGTAGCAGAGATGCCACTTCCATACGAAGCTGAGTTTGAGAAACTGATGCCGCTGCTGTCTTGCATTTGCATCAAGATGATGAGGTCGCCGACGGCAATCGCAGGTTTTGATGAATCACGAATCGTTCCCAGCGTGACGCTGGTTCCTGATGCCGTACTGGTTCCGGCGTAGTAAGTATTGACGACGCTGGATACCGTAGTGTTGATTCCATCTTTACCAGGAAACGCACAAACCTGTGCGATGACCGGCGTTGCCAGTATAAGTAAGAACATTCCCGCCGTAGCGAGAGCCTTGAATTTATTCCACATATTTTGACCTGCCTGAAGCACAACTCGAACACGAAGAATGAAAGTAGCCGGACTCAGGATTAATTTTGCAGCCGTTGTCTGACTTCAATTGAACGCCTGAAGTCGCACGGCAAAGAACGCATATTTAATGATTGGGGTGAGAAAGAACAAGGATGTTTCAGATTTGATCAGGGCGGGAACAACCGTAACGTAACGCAAAGAACAAGCGGAGGATAACAAAATTATTTTTCAAGTCAATTTGAAAAATAACTTGCGTTGTCAGGGCTGATTGAATGTGTGCGACAACGAAGCAAATCAGCAATTTTCGTCAGCCCTGATTGCCAAAATTCGGCAATTTCTCACATTGACCGATTTCCACAAAATACTGACAAATTCATTCATTTCGCAATTTAGCTATCCCTTTCCGGTTCATTCAGGCAGTGGCACACCAATTGTTAGTCAGAGTTCGATTACTTTGCCACTCTGTGTGGTCAAACTATTTCTCAGTCCCCCGACTGAAGCTTAGCAACCCAAAATTTCACTAACTATTAACCACTCAAATAACTCAACCTAAAGGAAAGAGACTCATGAAAAACCTTAAAAAAAATCTCCCAGTTTTTTCGTTGCTCGCGCTGGTGTTCGTCATCGGCAGCGCCTTCGCCATGGTGACAGGCCGACCCGAAGTAAAAGTTTCATTGATCGGTTTGGTCACACGCGAAAATAAATCGGTCAGTGTGGAAAAAGCCGGAACACTTAATCCAGGTGAAATCCTGAACTGGACGATTACCTCGCAAAATGCCGGCACCGCACCCGCCCATAATTACAAAGCCATTGGTGAAATTCCCAGCGGCACAGCCTATGTCGCCAACAGCGCCACCGCCGAAGGCAACGTCCAGATTGTGTACAGTCTTGACGATGGCAAAACTTTTGACGCCAAACCGATGATTGATCAGAAACAGCCTGATGGATCAGTCAAAAAAGTTCCGGCCCCGGCTTCGATGTATACCCAGATTCGCTACGAATGGAACGACCCGTTATCCGAAGGAAAACAATTTCTGGCTTCTTATAAAGTGCGCGTCAAATAATTAATTTGAGCAGTTATCGAAGCCTTTCTGTGGCCGATGTCGAGCGGCATCGCTACCTCGGTGCATCCCCTGTGGATCGTGCCTGACCTCCTTACCTCAGACTGGTCATTGCTCAGCTAAGCCAGTCTTTACTATCAACATAGAACTCAATCAGGAGCATAGATGAAGAGCAAAACTATTTTTGGGGGCAAATTGCTAATCGTTGTGATTGCCCTTGCTACTCTGGCCAGTGCAACCTTCGCACAGACAACGCCAGGTGGAACAGTAATCACCAACAAAGCCAGTTCAACGTACAGCGACGATCCGCTGAATCCGACCAAATATACGGCTACCTCGAACACCGTGACCACGACTGTTTCCTATGTCGCAGGTTTGGCCATCACACCGGACAGTCCGGCAGCAGGCAGCGTTTTACCTGGCGGCACAGCCACCTATACTTTCACAGTTATCAATCAGGGTAACTTCACCGATAACGTACGTTTTCTGGCCAGCGGCGCCAGCGCTCAGCTTACGGGTGGAACCGGAACAACCGCTATTTCAGCGATCTTCATTGACGTTGATGGTAACGGAAGCTTTAACACCGGCGACATTGACATCAAAACCAATGGCGCAGATGTCTTACAGTCGGTTGCGCAAAACGGCACCTTTAAAGTCGTCGTGCAGGTCGCGGTTGATCCGGCAGCCCCTGGCGCACAAGCCCTCATTGTGAACCTCGGCGACACTGCGACAGGTGGCCCGACCTTCGATAATCAGGTGGCGACCAATTCAGCCAATGAAGTTCGCACCAGCCACCCCACCGGCATTGTCCCGGTCAATGGCGATGCCACTGATCACAATATGGAAGCCAAGGGCACGATTACGAACATCGTTAGTAATGTCGGCGCAGTCCTGAACGGCCCCAGTGGTCAGCCAGGTGCAATTGGCCCAGGTCCCAGCAACAACACTGATTACACCAATCAGGCCGTTGACCCGACAGCTACCAACACGCCTGTCGTGTTCACCAACACGCTCCAAAATACCGGCAATGCGGCTGATACTTTTGTCATCACGGCGCCCACGGTTCCGGCTGGCTCATTGGTTGAAATCAGTTTTGATGGTGGGTTAACGTATGCCCCCATCGCCACTGGTGGAACACCAAATGCCGGCGTAACCTCGCCTTCGGTAGCACCACTCGTACCATTAACCTATAAAACCCGCGTTACCTTACCAACCGGAGCCACACCTCTGACTGGTTATGACACAGCGCTGACAGCCACCTCAGTTACTACGCCAACGAGCAGCAACACCACCATTGATCGGATTTATGCTGGTTACCTGCAAATGGTCAAAACAGCGACCGTCGCTAACGCGACTGGCGTTGGTGGCCTGACTGATCCGGTGCCAGGCGCCGTAATCACCTATATCATTACCTACACCAACATTGCGACCGCGCCAGTTGGAATAGGCAATGTCAATCTGGATGCGCTTGCTGTAGTCATTACCGAAGATGGTGATGCTGCGCCAAATAATTGGGCACCAAATACCAACCACGTGGCGTTGCCCATTGACTCACGTGCTGGAGTAGTTGTCACCAGCGCCAGCACCGGGGCTGTCGCCAATGGTAAATATGTTGACACGGTCGGAACGGTTCCGGCTGGTCAAAGCGGAATCCTGACAATTCTCCGTACCATCAAACCATAATGATCTTTTCTGGGCAGGCTGGTGGTAAAAACCAGCCTGCATTTTTCTCCCCGGGTCAGGAATTCAGGCTTGAGCGTGGCGCTGGAATTTCGTCATCAGCAACGTTGAAGCATAAATTTCTACCCCGAATCCACTGCCAGGGGTTCACTTGCGGGTTACTAATTAAGCATCTGGTTTTCATTTAGAGTAGAAGGATTCGGCACAAAAATATGGTCACGAAAATGAAATCATACCTCACCCTACTGGCGCTTTTCACGATCAACTTAACAGCAACCTATGCCCAAAATGCGACTCCGGTCACTGGCAATGCTGGCATCGTTATCACCAATCAGGCACGCGCTAACTATAGCGATCCTGGCGGTAATAATTATCAAACCAAGTCGCCCACTGTCAGTATCA
This sequence comes from Blastocatellia bacterium, assembly GCA_043719385.1. Taxonomy (GTDB): domain Bacteria; phylum Acidobacteriota; class Blastocatellia; order RBC074; family RBC074; genus JAFDVL01. The sequence goes on from JAYSTY010000086.1 coordinate 15,311, forward strand.
CGATTGCGGCAGTCGCAGGCGTCACCGTAAGTGCTGATGACACACAACCAACGGGCGTAATGGTTCCCAACGACCGCACCACACGCGTCTTCCGCGTTTGTAATACAGGTAATGCGGTGGATCAGTTTACCCTGACACAGGGAAGCATCAACGCGCCTTCAACCCTGGTTGGTTTGTATTGGGATGTAGATGGCAGCGGCACCCAAACCGCTCCTGATATTCCGATTACGATTAATTCTACCGTTGGTCCCACTATTCAACCGGGCGGATGCATGGGCGTCATCGCAGTCATTGATACCGGAGCTGTCACGCCAGGTGGATTGATTACAATTACGATTACAGCCAAATCCAATATCCCCGGCTCCGTTGCCAAAGATACAGGTACGATCATTAACAAGGGTAGCTCGCCAACGACGATTTCAGACCCTGCGACGCCCTCACTACCGCCCAGCAAGCTGGTTGAAAATAAAGCCCAGCTAATTTCTGCGCCAGGGAGTGTCCTGAATTATTCCATCAGCTTTCGTAATCGCGGCTCCGTGCCAGCCATCAATGTTTTGTTGACGGATGATTTACCAGCCGAACTTACTTATATTCCGAACTCAATGAAATTCGGGACGCAAGCCCTGACCGATGCGCCCGATAATGACGAGGGAACAATCACAAACAATGGCAGACGGCTGGAAGTAAAATTCCCAACGGTTGCCCCGGATCAGATCATCGTCGTTTATTTTCAGGCGAAATTAAATTCTCAGGTCATTCCAGGCGTCGGTGTAATTAATACGGCAACGGTTGCTGGCGACAATATTTCGACAGCGATTAGAACTTCCAAAACAAAAGTTGTCATCAACCCCTTTGGTTCAGTTTATGCCGGATACAGTGCCGGTAGCGTCCTGATTCAGGGGGCCAAAGTTGTTTTATCAACTGATCAGGCGGGGCAAATTCCAGTGGTCACTGCACAGGGTAGCGGTTTCGATCCAAATGCGAATAATGACAATCCATTTCTCACTGATGCCCTGGGACATTTCAGCTTTTCCCTGACTCCCGGTCAGGTTGGCGCGGTGGGCGCTCCGGTGACTTATTTCATTAACGTTTCAGCCTCGGGTTATCGTCCCCGCATCCTGGAAGTCAAAATCGAACCGACCAATGGAGAGCTATTCAAAGTTGATATTCGCAGTGTGGATGGTCAGCCCATTTCACTGGCAGGCAGTTTTAGCTTAACCTCCACCCTGGTCAGCCTGCTGGATATTTCAGCCCTCGTCACAAATATTCCAATGTTTGAGAGCACGTCCCCGTTACAGCTTTCGAAGATTGCGGATAAACAGCGAACTGAAATCGGTGACCTGGTTTCGTATCGCCTGGAAGCGCATAACGCCTCTGCGCAGAAAATTTCTGAGGCCGAATTAATTGATACATTACCCACTTCATTCAGTTACGTTCCAACTACGGCACGCATTCAAATTGACGGGACTCCGGCTTTCGCCATCGAACCGACAGTCGCCAACAATCAGCTAACTTTCAAGGTCGGAGACTTACCCGCCGGGGCGCGTGTGACGATCACTTACCGCTTACGAATTGGCGCTAATGCCAGAGAAGGCGAACAGATCAATTCAGTGATCGCACGCGGCAAATATCCCAATGGTGATGCCATCGTTACGCAACCAGCGAAAGCGCCAGTGTTAGTTGGCATGGGGGCATTTTCAATGCGCCAGCTCATCATTGGGCGCGTATTTGAAGACACCAATGGCAATGGCTTGTTTGAAAAATGTGATCGCGCTGTGGCGGGTGTCCGAATTTATCTGAACAACGGCATGTCGGTCATTACAGATTCGAGCGGAATGTACAATTTCCCCTCCGTGGAAGAAGGCGCCGCAGTCGTTTCCCTTGATTCTTTTACCGTGCCGAAAGGCTATGGACTGCTCGACGGGAAGATGAAAGCCGGGCGCAGTTGGACGCGGCTGGTGCGCACTCCATTAGGCGGCGGTGGTTTGAATCGCGTCAACTTTGCCCTGGAAAAATTTGTCAATCCGATTACCGAAGCAGTAACCGACATCGAAGGTTCCGTCGAAGCAAGTATCGGGGGTACGAATGCCGGGACGGCTGGCACGACTGGCACGACTGGTACTGCGCCTGCTGGCAGGACGCCTGCTACGACCGCTGAAGAAGCGGAAGCAAAGGCGCGCACCGGTGACACGCCAACCAATGGAAAAGTGCGGGCCGGCGCGAAAGCAGGCAAAGCGCGGAAGAATGCCAACTCAAAAGAAGATATTGCCGGCGGCGCTTTGGATAAAGTACTAACCAAACGGCGCGGGCCAAAAACACGGGCGGGGGCTGCGGCCATGAACGTAGGCCGGAATGGTTATAAAACCGCCGGCACTTATACCGAAAAAGCGTCCGATACAGTTGACCCCATCGCCCGGGGCGAAATCAAAGTACTGTCGCCTGAACCAAAAGAAGTAATTATGGAAAATGCGCTGCGGGTTGAGGCACGCGTTTACATGGATTACACCGTTGCACTTGAAGTCGAGGGCGAGAAAATTTCCGCCACAAATATCGGAGTCAAAGAAATTGATAGCAAGAATCAGATCGCGACGTTTGTTTTCGTCGGCATCAATCTGAAACCTGGTCCGAATCAACTCAAAATTACCGCCGTGTCACCCGATGGTCAGGCTGGTAAAGCAGTCGAAATGGTCGTGATGGGACGCGGCCCGGCAACCAGACTTGAAGTGGTTGCCGACAAGAAAGAAATTCAATCCGGTGGACGTGATTCAACAGTTGTGCGCGTCAGGGCTTTCGATGCCTGGGGCAACCCGGCAGCCAGTGGGCAAGTCGGAATTCAGATTTCAGCCGGACGTTTGTTGCGGCTCGAAACTTCCGGCAACAATAATCTTTCCGCAACCAATGAAACTAAAACTACTGAAACAAAATCCACCGAAGCCAATGCAGATACCAGCGCTGTACCAATGTCAGGTTCACGTTGTAAACGCGATTCTGCCGGACAGCCCGTCGGTGAAGATTGCGCCACAGCCTTAGCCGCCTTACGCGGTATGAGCAAAGAAGAGGTCGAAAAATTACATTCCCCGTTAATCGGCGCCGGGTCTGAAACAGTCAACGGCTTCTCGTCCGAACAAGTCAATGCCACCAATCGGCAGCAAATCCTGAACCTCGAAAATGGTGAGGCCATCATCGAACTGATTGGCGAAGGTCAGCCTGGCAATTCTGAAATTCGGGCTTTCAGCGGCGATTTGAAGGCCGAAGGAATGATCCGCTTTACGGCTGAGCAACGCCCGCAAATTTTGGTTGGTCTGGCGGAGGCATCATTTGGTAAAGCTGCTCCTGATATTGCCCTGCGCGGCAGCGACAAGAGCTATCGTCATCACACTGAACTTTATTTCCGCACTCCATTACCGCGGTCTGCACAGTTGACGCTGGCGTATAACAGCTTCCGTCCGCTGACCCGCACTGCCGGACGTGACCGTTCATTTTTCCTTGATCCGCTGGATCGCGTCTATCCGATTTTTGGTGATTCATCCACGCGCTTTGAAGATGCTCAGTCGAACTCGAAGCTTTTTGCCCGCCTCGACAAAGGGCGTTCCTATGCGATGTTCGGCGATTTTGATGCGAGCCAGCAGGAATATCTGAACACCGGATATACACCGACCACGGTCACGAATTTGGCAGAAAACTTAGCCAGTTCCGGCATCGGTAATACAGTCCTGAATAATTTCAATAACATTCCGATTTTTGCCAGCCAGGGACCACAACTGACGGGATATAATCGTCGCCTGACCGGCGTAAAATTGCACCTTGAAAATGAGGGTGGCAGTTCAGTAACTGTCTCAGGAGCGCGTCCTGACACGGCTTTTGCTCGTGATACTTATCCTGGCAGCACGCTTGGCTTGATTCGACTTTCACATACCGATGTTATGCAGGGTTCTGAAACCATCGTGCGTGAAGTTCGTGATCGTCGTAATCCTGACATTATTCTGCAACGTGAAACGCTGGTTCGTTCGGTGGATTACAACCTTGATCCATACATCGGGACAATTTATTTTATGCGTCCGCTCTCGACCTTTGATTTCGCGCTTAACCTCGTGCAAATTGTCGCGTCTTATGAATACCGTTCCGTCGGCATGAATTCTGCCGTGTACACGGCGCGAGGTTCCAAAAATTTCAGCCAGTACGGAATCCGAGTGGGCACGTCCTTTATTGACCAGCGGCAGGAATCCTTCGGTTCGTTTTATCTGGGCGGCGTGGATATTGAGAAAAAAATCGGCAAGAGCGGATCGTTACAATTTGAATGGGGCATGAGCAACGGTCGCGTCGCATCCAGCGGCAGCAATTTCGGCTTTGATGGTTTAGCTGGCAACCTGAATAATAATAACGGCGAACATAATGGTAACGCCTTCCGGGCCGATTATCGGCAGCCGCTAAACTTTATGGAAGCGCAGTTGCAAAGCAGCTTCTCCAAATCTGATACGGCATTTTTTAATCCGTTCGGAGCTACTGTCACGCCAGGTTCACAACGGTTCTCAACCGCGCTTGATTTCAAACCGCAAAAATCCGTGCAGATGCGCTTAGGCTTTACGGATGAGCGCAATCAAACGGCAACCTTTAATAACAGTCGTCAAACCGGTTCGGTAGGATTAATCAAGCAATTTGGCGACAAGCTGAGGGTCAGCCTCGGTTACGATTACCGCACATTTACGGATGGTTCAGGCAGTGCGCTGGCCAATAATACCAATGCAAATCTGGATAACACCGGAACCTCCGGCACCACGCCGCCAGCCACCGCCAGCCAGTTCGCCGGACGCGAAGTCACCTCGAACCTGATTACCGCCGGAGCCGAATACCGCCCGACCGAAAAGATCAATATTGCCGTCAAGCGCGAGCAAAATATTGGCGACGCTGATCCAACGTATCCTGACCAGACAACCATTGCGGCCAGTTATCAGGTCAATTCCCTGGCGAAGATTTTCTTCACCCAGCGCTTGGCGTCACAAGCCATTACCGCCATCAGCGATGTCAGCTCTTCGGGGTTTGCGGAAACTGCCTCACGACGTGAAACAGCTATCGGCGTTGAATCGCCACTCAATAAATTCACGACGATGAGCGGACGTTATCAAATCAATAATGGCATCAACGGGACGGACAGCTTCGCCGTCGTCGGCTTGATGAATCGCTTCCCAATCAATAAGGTTTTCTCGCTGGATGCCGGATACGAACGCGGCATGCATTTGAAAGGTAACGGCAACAGTTTCAATAACGCAATGTTTGGCGTGAGTTATAACCCGACCGATAATTTCCGTTCGGCAGCGCGATATGAACTGCGCGATCTGAATGGTTTCGGCAATATTTTCACGGTAGGAGCCGCCGGGAAACTCGCGGCTGGATTCACAACTCTTGGACGCGTTCAATATTCTAAAACTGCCTTCCAAAATCAGGGCAATACGACGATGAACGGACAACTCGCCGCCGCGTGGCGTCCGCTGAAATCAGACCGCACCGCTTTTCTGGTTAGCTACACGCATCGTTCAATCGAACAGAATTCAAGTCAGAGCTTCGCTCCCTCCATTGACCGGGATGACATTATTTCGGCTGATGGCTTGTATCAACCATTCCGTCGCTTAGAAATATACGGACGCTATGCCATGAAGTTCAATTCCAACGGACGCGATAATGTGCCGTTAGCTTCAACGATGACGATGTTGTTGCAGGGACGCGCTGAATTTCGGCTGGCAAAATACTTTGATCTGGCCGGCGAAGTTCGCTCACTCTGGTTAGCAGGCGGATCATCACGCCGCAATTCGATTGGTACGGAGTTAGGCTTCTGGGCCTTGTCTGATCTGCGCCTGGCTGGTGGTTACAACTTCACGCAAATGAAGGAAAACCCCGGCTATTTCGGAGGCATCGGCAACCTCACCAATTTGAATACGCGCAAAGGTTTTTACTTTGTCGTGTCCTCGAAACTCTCGAACATGTTCAATTTGTTCGGCACTTCGCGGGAAGGCTTAGTCGGGTACGGGCCAGCGCAAACTACCAATCCTGCGCCGCCACCTGCGCCAACCCTAACGCAGCCTGCGGAACCGACGGCGAACCAATAATTATAGTGGCTTGCCCGGACAATTTAGCACAGCTCTTTTTACAAGTTTTTCCCTCGCCATTGGTCGGTCAATTGCCATTGGGTCAGGTAGCTTTTGTTGACCTGAGACCGACAATAATTTTCAGCCGGCAGATATTTGTGTCATGGGGCAAAGCCTGATCATGGGGTAACCCAGCCAGATGATCAGGCTTTATTTTTTACTCACTTCTTTCTGAAGCTGGTTTGAAGCTGACTATCATTCCAAGCTCTCGCGCATCTGCTAACTAACAAACACTCTTTTTCTTCTGAACCAACTGCGGTAAAGTCTCGTATTCGATTTAGTATCAATACTGCCCCCTGCATTCGAGGATTCATCGCAATGAGATCAAAATATTTTTTCCTGTTCACCATCGCCGGATTATTTGTCGGCGCAATTTCCGCCAACTCTGCACTTGCAGCGGCGAGCAAAAAACCTGCGCCAGTCGCCATGACTTTCAGCAAAAATGTCGCGCCGATTTTTAATCGCGCCTGTGCGCAATGCCATCAGCCAAATGACATCGCGCCATTTTCAGTAAGGAGTTACAAGGATGTGCGTCCGTGGGCAAAATCCATCCGCGAAAAAGTCGTCAACCGGGAAATGCCGCCCTGGCATGCGGATCCGCATTACGGGAATTTCTCGAATGAAATGAAACTCACGCAAGCTGAAATTGACACTATCGTCGCGTGGGTAGACGGCGGCGCACCGGAAGGCAATCCGAAAGACTTACCAAAATTACCAAACCCCAAAGAAACCTGGGAAATTGGCAAACCTGATGTTGTTCTCTCAATGGCAAAAGCCTACGACCTTCCCGCGAAAGGCGCGGATGATTATATTTATTTTCGCATCCCGACCAATTTCACCGAAGACAAATGGATTCAGTCTTCGGAGTTTCGCCCCGGCAACAAACGCGTTGTCCATCACGCCGTGATCTTTGTGGAAACGCCGATGATCTTTAAAGCGGCGCAGGACGAAGCCAGAAGAAACGGCGGCGACGTGACCAATCCGATTACTCTTTTCAATGACAATCCGGGGCCGGATGAATTTCGTGATGGCACGGTCAATCGCACCAAACCAGAAGCGCCGGTAATAAACGATGCCTGTGGCGCAAAGCGAAATTCGGGTGGCAGTGGTGTCCCGTTATTAACGGCTTACGCGCCGGGCAGAAATGCTGATGTTTATCCATTGGGAACAGCCAAAAAAATTCCTGCCGGATCAAATTTGATCTTCCAGATGCACTACTCAAAAAATACTGGCAAGCCGGAAAGTGACCTGACCAGTGTCGCGCTGTCATTCGCCAAACAACCAGTCGAAAAAATTGTCGAGACGATGCTGGTGATGAATAATCGCTTTGCGATTCCGGCAGGCGCCGACAATCACGAAGCCAATGCTTGCGCCAACATTCGGCGCGATATTGAAATGGTCAATTACATGCCGCACATGCATGTGCGCGGCAAGGCGATGAAATACGAAGTTATTTATCCCGACGGCAAGCGCGAAACATTGCTGGATGTCAGGCGCTACAATTTCAATTGGCAGACCCTTTATAAGTTGAAAAATCCGGTCGCGATTCCCAAAGGTTCGCGGCTAATGGTTTCGGCGGTATTTGACAATTCAACAAAAAATAAGCTGAATCCTGATCCGGCAAAAATTGTCCGTTTTGGCGAACCTACCTACGATGAAATGCTGGTCGGGTTTGTTGATTACGCCCGCCCCAAACCAGCAGAAAAAACTGTCGCCAAAGTTGAGGCCAGCATCCTGGAAAAATATGTCGGCGATTATGCCATGGGGATGGGGCCAACTTTCAAGATCACGCTTGATAACGGAACTCTCTATTTCAGTGTTCCCGGACAGCCCGCATTACCCGCAACGCCAGCCTCTGAAACTGAATTTTTCTTTAAGGAAGTAGAAGATGGGGCGGTCGCATTTGTGAAAAATGAGCAGGGCGAAGTCACCGGCTTACAAGCCGAATTCGGAACCCAAAAATTAAAGGCCAGGCGCGTCGTGAAAGCGGCGACAGGCGGTGAGAGTAAATAGTAATTCCTGATAAGTCAGTACCGCCTGTGATAGCGGGTGGTACTGACACAGTTTTCCACTCAGCAATAAATTCTACTTACCCCTCAAATCATCTTGCTTCCGACAAAGAGTTTGGGTAACAATCTCTGCACCCGTATAAAAGTTCATTCACCCTTCAGGAGATTCATCATGAATAGTCGTCGCAAGTTCTTTAAGGATTCCGTTGTTTCCAGCGTAGCCGGAATTACCGCTTTTAAATTTCTCGCAACCCCTGCCACAGCGAGTACTGCAATTTCTTACTCGCGTATTCAGGGCGCAAACAAACGCATCCGCGTTGGATTAATCGGATGCGGCGGTCAGGGCACGCAAGACTTACGCAAAATGATTTCTATACCGAACGTTGAATGTGTCGCGCTCTGTGATGTAGATGATTCACAAGTTGAGAAGGCTGCCGCGATGGCTGCCAAACAAGCCAATCAAAATCCTGCGCTGCGTACCAAAGATTTTCGTAAAATTACTGACGACAAAAATATTGATGCCGTAATAGTTGGAACTCCCGATCATTGGCATGCGCTGACGACCGTCACTGCCTGTCAATCCGGCAAGGATGTGTACGTCGAAAAACCACTTTCATTAACGATTGGTGAAGGTCGCGTGATGGTTGACGTAGCGCGAAAAAATAATCGCGTCGTGCAAATGGGGACGCAGCAACGCTCGACGCCGCATTACAAAGAAGCGTTCGATTATGTGCAGAGCGGTGCGCTGGGAAAAATTCGTGTTGTCAGAACCTGGGCGTATCAGGATTGGATGGGCGACATTGATAAAGTCCCCGACAGCGATCCTCCCGCCGGCGTTGATTATGATTTCTGGCTTGGCCCGGCTCCGAAACGTCCCTTCAATAAAAATCGTTTTCACTTCAATTTTCGTTGGTTTTACGATTAT
>JAYSTY010000087.1:0-9668 GCA_043719385.1 Blastocatellia bacterium
CAGCGTCAAAATAGTCGCGGAGATCAATCCGCCAATGATGACGACAGCTAACGGCTTCTGCGTTTCTGAGCCGATGCCGTGCGAAAGCGCCATCGGTAATAATCCCAGCATCGCTAATAACGCCGTCATCAGAACCGTTCGCAGCCGCACGATGGCTCCCTGTAGCACAGCATTAAATGGCTGGTGCCCTTCATCGCGGAGTTGATTAAAATAACTCACCATAACTACGCCATTCAAAACGGATTGTCCAAACAAAGCAATAAAACCAATGGCAGCAGACACGCTGAGCGGAATGCCGGTAATGAGCAAAGCGAAAATCCCGCCGATGATGGCAAACGGAACATTGAGCAAAATCAAAACTGTGCTTTTGACGGAACCGAAAGCATTGAAGAGTAGTGCGAAAATCATCAGGATGCTGACCGGAACAATCAGCGCCAGTCGTTTCATAGCGCGTTGTTGATTCTCAAATTCTCCGCCAAACGTTAAGTAATAACCTTTCGGCATTTGAATATTTTTGCCAACTTTTTCCTGCATTTCCGCGACGATGCTGCCCATGTCGCGGTCACGAATGAACACGCCAATCGCCATCACGCGCGTCCCGAATTCACGGCTGATATTCATCAATCCGGTTTTGACGCCGATGGTCGCCAGTTGGTCGAGCGGAATGCGTTGACCGGACGGCGTATCAACAAAAATATTTTTGATGTTTTCCATTTTGCGTTGCTCTTCGCCGAGGCGCACGGCGACTGCGAAACGTTTTTCACCTTCCCAAACTTCGGTCGCTTCTTTGCCGCCGAGCGCGGTTTCGATCACGTCCTGAATGTCAGCGACGTTCAAGCCGTACCGCGCAGCTTTGGCGCGATCAATTTCAATTTGCAGTTGCGGGATTTCGCCAAAACGATCAATGAAAGCGCGGGCGACACCACGAATCGGCTGAATTGTTTGCAGCACTTTCTGAACATTTTCGGTGAGAATTTTACTGTCCGGGCCAAAAACTTTGATGACGATTTGTCCGTCAATTTGCGAAATGCTTTCCAGCACGTTGTCGCGGATGGGTTGCGAAAAACTTGGCTCAATGCCGGGAATGTCATCCAGCGCCACATCCATTTCTTTGATCAATTCTTCACGTGTGATGTGCCGCTTCCATTCGTCAGGCGGGTATAAATCTACGAAGGTTTCGGTAGAATTGATGAGCTTCGGATCAGTTCCGTCTTCAGGGCGCCCGGCTTTGGAAATGACCGAGCGGACTTCAGGGAATTTGCCCAGGCGTTCCCGTACTTTGGCCATAACTTTTTGACATTCGGGTAGCGAAATTCCAGCAGGCAAAAAGATGTTCACCCAAATTGTTCCTTCGTTTAGTTCGGGCAAAAATTCACTCCCCAAAAAAGGTACGACGGAAAGGCTAATACCCAATGCCAGCACTGCCGAAGTCAATACGGTGATGCGATGATTCAGCGCCCACGTCAAAATCGGACGATAAATATTTTTGCAGGTGCGGATGATGATATTTTCTTTTTCAGAAATATTTCGGCGGAGCAAAAAATAACAAAGCAGCGGAACCAGCGTCAGCGAAAAAATCAATGAGCCAATCAACGCCGAAGTGACGGTATACGCCATCGGCGCAAAGATTCTGCCTTCGTGTCTTTGCAGCGTGAAGATCGGGACATGCGCCGTGATAATAATCAGCATCGAGAAAAATGTCGGACGTCCAACTTCATTCGTAGCCTTTAAAATCGCGGCTTTGATGGCTGACAAATCGCGTCTGAAACTTTTTTGATGCGAATGTTCGGACAATTCGCGGAAGATATTTTCGACAACAATGACTGCGCCGTCTACGATGATGCCAAAATCCATCGCGCCGAGCGAGAGCAAATTCGCGGGGATTCCTTTGATCGTCAATCCCAGAAAAGTTGCCAGCAATGAAATCGGAATCATCACCGCGACGATCAAGGCGGCGCGGACATTTCCCAGAAATAACCACAGCACAAAGGTGACGAGCAACGCCCCTTCCGTCAAATTTTTGAAGACGGTTTTCAGTGTCGTAGCAATCAACCACGTCCGGTCATAAAACGGCACGATCTGCACATTTTTCGGCAGCACAGTATTGTTGAGCGAATCAATTTTTCCCTTGAGTGCCGTCAAAACTTCGGAAGGATTTTCGCCTTTGCGCATCAGTACAATGCCCGTCACTACGTCGTCATCTTTGTCTTGTCCGGTGATGCCCTGACGCGGCACAGAGCCAATTTCAACGCTGGCAATATCTTTGATGAGCAGCGGCGTGCCGTTGCGTTCAGCTAAAACAATGTTGCCAATATCATCTGCGGATTTCAGTAAACCGATGCCACGAATCAAATATTGTTGTTCGCCTTTGTCTACAAAACTGCCGCCAACATTGGAGCTGCCACGCCCCAGCGCATTTGTGAGTTGCTGCAAGGTGATATTGTAAGAGCGCAGCTTCGCCAAATCCGGTTGCACCTGATATTGCTTGATGAAACCGCCGTAGGTCACGATGTCCGCGACGCCGGGAACCGTGCGCAGTTGCCGCTCAACCGTCCAATCCTGAATGGATCGCAATTCAGTTGGACTCACGTCGTTGCTCTTCAAACGAAAGCGGTACAGATCTCCGACGGGAGTGGCGAGCGGCGCTAAATTCGCCTGCACTCCCGGTGGCAGCGCGACGCTCTGGATGCGTTCCAGCACCTGTTGACGGGCGAAATAATCAGTGACCGAATCGTCAAACGTCACGACGATAAATGACAATCCGAACTGTGTATGCGAAAACACACGCACCGAATGCGGCAACGCTCCCAGCGAGACTTCAACCGGAATCGTGATTTGTTTTTCAACTTCTTCGGCGGCACGTCCGGGAAACAAAGTGATTACGTTGACCTGAATATCCGTGACATCAGGAAACGCTTCAACGGGTAATGATTTGAAGGCGGCGACGCCTGCCGCGATGAATAACACCGCGATCAAAATCATAAACAGCGGCTGATTAAGGGCGAACGAAACGAGACGATTAATCATAAAAAATAAACGCTAATTTGCATCGTCCTTTTTGATGGAGAGTACATTGTTGAGGAGCATCGCGCCATGTGTCACGATGCGATCACCAGATTTCAAGCCCGTTTCAATGACCGTGAAACCTTGTTCGTCTTTTCCGGTTTTTACTTTTTGTTTGCGATATTTGCCGGGCGCTTCTTCAATAAAAGCGACTGAGCTATCACTTTGCACGATGACTGCGCTCGACGGAACGGACACGACGGATTGCGGAACGGTCGCGCCGATTTTTATTTTGGCAAACATGTCTGGTTTGAATTTTCCATTCGGATTCGCCATCGAACAACGCACGCGAACCGTGCGCGAAGCCGCGTCTACCGTGGGATTGATGAAAGAAATTCGCGCCGGAAAAGTTCGATCAGGAAACGCCGGAACAGACACCTGCACAGGCGCTCCAACGTGAATGCGCGACAAATTACTTTCGTAAACATCGGCCATTACCCAAACGCTGGACAAATCCGAAATCAAAAACATCGGGTCAGGCAGGTCAGGTTTAATAAATTGTCCGGGGCCGATTTTGCGTTCGACTATCGTCCCTGAAATCGGAGCGCGAATCGTTAGGCGACGATCAATTTTTCCGCCAGTCGTTTTCATCTGCTCAATTTCTTTGGCATCTTTGCCGAAGAAGGCGATGCGGCTTTCGACTAAATTGACGGAAGCTACGGCGCGGCGCAAATCTTCCTTCGCTCGTAACAAATCGTTTTCTGTCAGTTGCAAATCTTTGGTAGCGATGGCTTCGCGTTCGTGCAATTTTTGATTGCACTCGTGCGCTCGTTCAGCGGCGCTTAGCGTCAGTTTTGCTTTGTCCACATCGGATCGCGCCGCTGACAAATCATTTTCGGCGACAACTAAATCAGGGGCTTCGATGATGAGCAACGGCTGTCCGCGTTTGACGACATCGCCTTTGCTGGCGAGCAATTCAACGATGCGTCCGGCATACGGTGTGAACACGGGAGACATATTGTCTTCGTTGAATGCGACCTTGCCCGTGACTTCGCCTTCGGTCTGGTAAGTGCGTTCCGTGACGGCTTCAACCGTGAGTTGCTTCTGTTCGCTGGCATCAGCTACGGCGACATCGGGAGCAACTGGAGCCAATGCTGGCTTGGCTTCAGCGGTGGCTTTGAGATTCGCCGAAGCCGCTTTTTGCTTCAACAGAAATCCGCCGCCGCCGAGCAGAAAGACCAATAAAATTGCGCCGATCAGCGTATACAATTTGCGATTGTGACGAATTGGCAAAGGCTCAGCTTCGTGATGAATTTCTTCTTCGTATTTCACTTCCTGCGTTTCTATTTCCTGAAGTTTTGTGCCTGACATAATTCACTTTCTCCTATCGTAAGGGTTTTCCAATGGCGTATTCGAGTTGCCACAAACTGTTTTGATAATCGGCGCGTGCCTGGTTATAGGCGGTGATCGTTTGGTTGTAAGCGCGCTGCGCATCCAGCACTTCAAACAAACTCAACGCGCCTTCCTTGAAACTGTACGCAGCGATGCTGCGCAATTTTTCGACCTGATTTAGGTTTTGCGTGTTGTAAAGTTCCAGCATCCGCTGCGCCGCCAGATAAGATTGATACGCCTTTTCGACATCATTTACGGCTTGCGTTTCTGCCTGCTTCAGCAAAGCAGCGGCGCTCATTTGTTGTGCTTCGGCTTGCGCGATTCCGGCTTGTTGATTGTTGTAGGTGAAGAGTGGAATTTGCACGACGACGCCGAGGGCGTGATCCTGTCCGACCCGTTGAAATTCGTAGCCGACGCTGACATCGCGGGTGCGCTGCGCCTGGGCTAATTTAATGGAGCTACCTGTGGCGAGCAGGGTATTGCGAGCGGCAATGACATCAGGGCGTTCGGCTAAGGCGGCAGCGCGAAGCTCTGAGATCGTTGTTGCGAGAGGACGATCATCAAATCTGTACAATAGGTCGAGCGGTGCGCTTGCTAACGATTCAAATTGTTTTGGTTGCTCCGGCGTATATGAAATTTTTTCAAAGCGCGGAGTTTCGTCGTTGCTGACAAGTTGTCCGCCAGAAATTTCTTCAACTTTTGCGCCTAACAAATTGATGACATCGCGTACCGCTTGTACGTAGGCTGTGCTTGCCTGCAGCACTGCCTGCTGAAATTGCAAACGTCCGGCGCGCACGCGATACACTTCCACGCCTGCCACATCACCCTGCTCGACTTTGATTTCGGTGAGCTTTTCCGTTTGTGTGTATTGCTGTTCGGTGGCTTCCGCGACCAGTAAATTTTCCCGTGCCAAGGTGGCGGAAGTAAACGCCAGTCGGAGCTGATAAAGCTGCGTCCGCATCGCGTCCAGCATTTGCGCTTCGGAGGTTTTGATCTGGTAATCGGCAACTTCTGTTCGCAATTCGCGTTTACCGCCACGCTCCCAGATTTTGTCTACGCGGAGGGTGAACGTTGGCTGCGCTCCGGCGTTCGTGTCCGTATTGATGATGCCGTGATAGGGATGCCCGACGTGAAATTGCTCCGCGCCAATGGTCAGAATTGGATTCGGTTTATAGCTCGCCATTAATTTCGCAGCGCGTCCGGCTTCGATGTTGTATTTGGCGGCAATGACCGACAGATTGCGCTGGATCAGCAGGCTTTCGGCCTCTGCTAAGGTAAGCCGTTTAGGAATTGGAACAAGCGGTGCAGGCGTTTGTGCTTGTCCAGATGAACACAACAACGAGAAACCGAACGCGACAAACGCGATTCCGGCTACAAGCGGGTTTTTCATAAGCCAAATTAAGTTTCAACCTAACAACTCATAACTATCGGTTGATGAGTGTTTCAGTTCAGATTTTTATTGATTGGGGAAATTTCATTACCGCGTATGAGCGGTTGGCGGGCCACGTTTGCTGAGGTGTGTCAGGCATGGGGAGATGCCGATGTGGTGCGAGAAAGAAAATTGTCTAAGCTGGCGAGTGAAGGCAACGCTTGTCTGGGCCTTGCCAGGCAAGCCCGCTAAATATTTGGCAAGTGAATCGCCAGACAGATTGTCGTTCTCCTGACTATCGGCAAATTTTGAATGATTGTTACCTGCCGGGACGAAGCGATTGGCTAAATCATAAGCTTCAGGATGGTCAGCTTTGATAAACTGACCATGTCCGTCGCCCAGCCAGACCAACGGCGCAATCAGTTTATCTTTGGCAATCCAGACTAAATCCTGATCGTCGTCGCTATCAATATCACTTGCGACTAAGCGGCCCTGACTCAATTGTGCTGAGCCGGATGACAGATGCTGTGTTAACGAATTGCCGAGCGTAATCCTGATGGTACTATTTGATGAAAGCTCGGCCTGATCAGGTTGATTGTCGTTGTCGAAATCGGAATGAACAGCGGCAGGGAAAATCTCAGGTAACAGACCGGCACTGGTAAGCCTGACATTCGGCGTTGCGCAGCGGTCAGGCGGCGTACTCAGGCACGGCAATGATGCCAGCGACAGCGCCAGCATCATAAAAAGTGACAGTGTGTTATGCCTCGTCCGAGCTTTCATAAGTAATACTCAGGCAGCATACCATACGAAAATTCAGCGTGTGAAGCAACCGGAAGTTTGAATAACCTTTCACCGAAGGATTATTTTTTGTATCGCTTCACGAATTCGGTCATTTTTTTCCGTGACAGCAAAGCTAATCCAGCACCGAGTAAAGTGATTGTCCCAGGTTCCGGCACAGGTTGCGGTTGCTGGCCGGGGTTTCCAGGCGTCGGGGTTGGGGTTGGATTGCCACCAGGTGTCGTTTCAATCGGTACAGTCGGTGGCTGATTGACCAAACCAACAATGACCGGGGTTGAATGGTCACCACCTAATAAGGCGCCAATCACAGCAACTCCGGCAACCAGCGGAATAGCAATTAACCATTTCCGGGAAAAACCATGCGGAGAAATTACATCAGGTTCGACACAAGCGTCTGAGCAAATTACTCCTGGTCCGTAAGGAATCATCCGTCCATCTGCCAGACGAACGAATTCCGGTTGATCCGGGCTTTCCACCGTAATTTTTGTTTCCTTTGGTTCGGATGGATTGGAAGCGGGCAGATTCGCTGCGCTGGTCTGCTTTAAATCCTGCGAATTATTGATTTGGGTATAGCTGATGGGCGCTGCCTGCGCTGCAAAAACCATCGCTCCGCAAATAATGAATGTTAGCCCCGCTCTGAATTTCATAACTTTTACCTTGTCCTCAATTTGTCACTTGTAACTGCTCGGCTTCCAGTTCAGGTAATCAGTGAATAGCAACCGTATCCTGTTTGAATGAGGAATACGTTTCGGTGACCACCTGTATGAAATAGCTAATTCTTCACGAATCGAAGATAGAAATATTTTTTTCAGAGGATTGTTAGAATTCGTGATAATTGACTGGTATTTAGCTGCCATTGCTAATTTATTACCCTTGCTGCCGATGACGGGGCGTTCGGCATCGTTCGTAACAAATTTTTATTTAGAAAAAGGAGAATTAATAAAATGGACCCGCGCCCTGTGATCCTCTCTCAGCAGGTGTGCATGAGTTACCAGTCTCAGGAAGTTTCAAGCCTGATGAAGGCCGCAACCCAGTTACCCCCATACGAAATTCAGGAATTTACTCGTTATATTCGCATTGATTGTTATTCATTAGGTCGCCGGGGTTGGCGTTGCGCTTTTATCATCTCGAAAGCTTCAGAAAATCAACCGGACTGTATGCTTGATGCCATCGAATATATCCCTGAACTTACTTTCCATCACGCCTTAGCCTCGCTTGGACATCTTGAAAACTGTGGGCTGCAACGGCTGAAATATGGCCTGTAACCTTGTTCGTTGTCCTTTGTTAGTTATCCATTGTAGGATTGAGCCTGAATCTTTTCCAACAATTCATAACTGACAAAGGACAACGAATCATCATGTCTGAATTAGCTACCAAATCCTGTGTGCCTTGTCGCGGTGGTGTTCCTCCACTTGGCAGTGCTGAAATTGCCAAATTTCTGAGCGAACTGACCAGCGGGTGGGAAGTCATTGCGGAGCATCACTTAAAAAAAGAATTTAAGTTTCCCGATTTTCGGACGGCCCTGGATTTTACCAATCAGGTAGGAGACTTAGCCGAAGCGCAGGATCATCATCCCGATCTTTATCTGGCCTGGGGCAAAGTCGAAATCACACTCTGGACACATAAGATTGATGGCCTGCACGAAAACGATTTTATCCTTGCGGCAAAAATTGATCAGGTGCAAGCGCCGTGAGTACTGAATCAACCGTCGCAATCAATCCAGCCCACCAACCATTCGAAGTCGCTTTTTTCACGCGAAAAGTCTGGCTGGCCTATGCCATCGTGACTCTGAATGTGCTTATTTTTATTATCCAGGTAAAATTTAGCGCGTCTCCGGCCCAGGCGATTCGTGACGGCAGCGATTTTCAGACGCTCCTCAATTTTGGGGCGCAAACGAATTTCTGGATCATCATTCAGGGACAATGGTTTCGCCTCGTCACCCCAATCTTTTTGCATATTGGCTTGACGCATCTGGCGGTCAATTGTTATTCGATCTGGCAAATCGGGCCTATCGTCGAGCGTTTATACGGTCCAGGCCGTTTTGCGGTGCTTTACCTGATCACCGGTATCGGAGGCTCCATCGGCAGCCTGATCGGAAGCTATTTGGGCAAAGTTGATATCGTGTCGGCGGGGGCTTCCGGGGCAATTTTTGGCTTGCTGGGTGTGTGCCTTGTGGCAAGTTATAAGTATCGAGCTGAAATGCCTGCCCAGTTTCGCCGCGCCCTGGGGCCGGGCCTGATGCCTGTGATTGCGCTCAATTTGCTGTTCGGTTTCATCAACAATGCAACCGCGATGTTCGGGAATAAAACTCCCCTGACTTCACATTTTATCGGCAACTCTGCGCACCTCGGAGGATTAATCACAGGTGCGGTTGTCGCGCTGGTTATTCCTTACACTTTACTCAATCAAAACATCAATTCTCGGACTGAGAAAATTATGCTGTGGGCCTGTATCCTGCTGACAGGCTTTTGTTTTGCGCGCGCCTACTGGATGCGCCCCTTTCGTTTTTAGGAAATTATTATGACGATACAAAAAATCGGCGTCCTCGGCGCTGGCCTGATGGGTGCAGGGATTGCGCAAGTCGCGGCCACCAGCGGTTTTCAGGTTACTCTTTTAGAAGTCAATGAAGAGGCCTTGCAAAAAGGCTTAGGCGGAATTGAAAAGTCGCTCCACCGAATGGTCGAAAAAGGTTCCATCGCTGCCGCCAGCAAAGATGAAACGATGGCTCGCCTGCGTGGGACAACCAAACTTGACGACTTAGCCGCAGCCGACATCATCATCGAAGCCATCATTGAAAACATCGCCATCAAGCGCGAGACGTATGCCAAGCTTGATGAGCTTTGCCCGGCTGCAACGATTTTCGCTTCCAACACATCGTCGCTTTCGATCATTGAAATGATGACCGCCACGAGCCACGAACGGCAGCGGCGTTTTGTCGGCATGCATTTTTTCAATCCCGTACCGCTGATGAAATTGGTGGAAGTCATCAAAACTATTGTGACCGATGATGAAGTTTATCAGGCAGCCGTTGCGCTCGGTGTGGCACTGGGAAAAACTGTCGTGCAGGCCAGTGACAAAACGGGGTTCATCGTCAATCGTCTGCTGG
>JAYSTY010000088.1:0-3968 GCA_043719385.1 Blastocatellia bacterium
CTACCTCAAAGCGGACCCCAAATTAACTTGCGCTCTCTTATGTGTGGATAAGTCGTTTGTTTTTAGTAGATCGAGTGGCGGAGAGCGAGGGATTCGAACCCCCATGCCCTTTCGGACGCCAGTTTTCAAGACTGGTGCAATAGCCATTCTGCCAGCTCTCCGCATTGCTGAACGGCGAATCGAAGGGGTGCATCCTAGCACGTGCGCGGCAAAATTTCCAAGCGAAGTTTCTAAGTTTAGAAATCGTTATTTATCTATCCGATAGACTTTATCCTGCCACACTATGATCACGGATTTGAGGTTGAACCAGCCTCTAAGTTCGGGCGTATCTTTCAGTACTCGCTTGTATTCATCGCTGTTATATTTGAGTCGAGCGACAGCCAGGCCAGCCCCGGCGTTGTATTGTGTATCTACCCAGATGCCATTTTCCAGGCGAAAATTCTTGCCATTGATTTCTTTGGTTAGAGCAGGCGTGAGTTTGGCTGCTGACTTGGCGCGGCCCTCGGCAGATGATTTTTTCTTTGTTTTTTCTTCGTCTTTTCCCTTTTCGATGATGACATTATCTTCCGCTCTAATCTCAGCAACTTCAGCAACCCTTGCTTTGTCTTCCACCGCTTTTGCAGGAGCAGCTTTTGCCGATTCCTCGCCGGATTTGGTCGTGCGGATGTCGTTCTTTCTTAAATCAGGAGCGCGTTCGGCTTGCATTTGATTTACTGACGGCCCTCTTGGAGTCGGCGTTGGCATTGCCCGTTGCTGCTGCCAGTTATCAGTTCGCAATTGGGTCTGAGTTTGATTTTGAAGCATTTCGTCACGGCTGACTTCGCGCTTGAGGTCTTCGGCAGCGAGACCTGTTGTCGGTTTAGAGATCGGCGGCGGGGCAGGTTGATTCGCCGCACCATTTACAGTAATAGTGGATGGTGTAACCGCTGATGAAGTTCCGGCAGGTGGCGCCCATTTCGCTGCACTGGCCGCATCTACTGAACCCGCTAAACCTGGAGCCGGAGAAGCCATAGCTTTGGTTTGCATATCGCCAGCTTTATTTCCGGCAATTTCGCCTGCAACCTGAACCTGGCTTTTAGGCGTTGCCGCCGCCATCGCAGGCGAACGATCAGCCGCAACCATCGTTTCAGGGTTTTTATTTGTAATCTGAGTGCTGACGAAAAATAACAGTAAAGCAGTTGTCGCTATGCCAAGCCCTGCCAGTGCGCCCAGTCGCCAGCCGGAAAATAATTTAAAAAAACGCTGCCCGAAAGTTGGTTCATTTGGGCTTGTAGCTAAGTTTTCGTTTGTGCCTGCGGGCATCAAACGCGAAAGCTCTATGACGTGATGACGGCACGAAGCGCACGCGGTTAAATGCTTTTCGTATGTCATCAACGCAGTTTTGCTCAGTGCCTGTTCAAGATATGCGCCAGCCTGCTCCGCATCAAAACCTTCACACACAGTAGTCGTTGCTACGCCATGTTTTTTTACGTGTTGCCGCAACAGCGTGTCAAATTCCTGTTCCAAATTGTTATCGTTTAATGCCACGTCTATTTTTTGTCACAGGCCATCAGCCTGCGGATTATCCTTTCAATTCCTTGAACGACAGAGCGAAAAAAACTTGCGCTCTTTTTCAATGCGTCCTTAAGGAGCGCGTTCAGTTGCCGCGCCTTTGACTTCGTTAATTGTTTGGCGCACATCAATTTCGGAACGTGCAGCCAGTTGCAAACATTCCAAAATTTCGACGTTTTTAAAACCCTGCTGCCGCAAAAAATCTTCCGTTTTTTTGCGCACCGTTTGTTGTGCTTTGCTCAACCAGCGGCTAATTGTCGCCTCGTGAACATTCATGACGACACCGATTTCTTTCAGCGTCAAATCATCAAAGTAATAATAATTCAGCAACAACCTGTCCCGCGTTGCAAGCGCCGCCAGCGCCTGCGACATCGCGTTTTCGGTAGCCCGGCGCAAACGCTCATCGCCGTTGGCTTCGTATGCTTCATCCGGGCGCATAATCCCGGCAGAAATCTGCTGGCCGGAATGGCTGGCTATTTGCTCGGTAGTTTCTTCGATTTGCTCAAAGCGCGAATTTTGTCGCTTACGATCAATAAACGTTTGGTAAATCACGGCGCGTAACCATCCGCCCAATGATCCGCGACCAGAATAATGCGCGAATTTACTGGCGCGTTGCTCACCGGATTCGCGCACGCCGAATAAATCTCCGTAAACTGTTTGCGTCAAATCTTCGGCCTCCGATTGATCTCTGGTCAAAGCACGAGCCGCCGCAATCATCATCGAACGATAAGTTGTCTCAAAATCGTTCCAGGCCAAATCATTGCCGTTTTCGCAGGCAAGAGCCAGGCACACATCTGACGCTTTAAGTTGTGCGATAAATTCTTTCGTTTCTTTTTGATCAAAAGTCTCCGCATATTTTTTCAGGCAACTTTGCACTCGCGCAGAAAATTTTTCCTCCGTGACCTTATAACGCGGAGAGGCAACGCTCCATAACGCGGCGATTTCCTGAACGAATTGTGGTGCAAAATTGGCGTTGCTCATTGGGACAAAGAAAGCTACTGGAAAACATGTTAAAGTTTACCACTTACAACCGACAACTGACCACCGCTCACCGACAACCGACTTATGCGTTACGTCAACAATCCTCCGAATCCATACCTGAGCGCCAGCGTCGAATGGATTGGCGAACCACCGTTGGCGCCACTCGAAATTTTTGAGGAGACGGAAACTCGCTCCATTATCACCAGCAACAACAGCCCTGACATTCCCTTTGAATTTTCGGTGAATTGTTATCGCGGTTGTCCGCACGCCTGCACGTACTGCTTTTCGCGCCCGACGCATGAATATTTAGGCTGGGGCGCAGGCACAGATTTCGAGCGCAAAATCGTTGCCAAAGTGAATGCTCCGAAAATTCTTCGCGCCGAATTCATGCAGAAAAGGTGGAAAGGCGACACGCTGATTTTTTCGTTCACGTCTGACCCGTATATCCCGCAGGAAGCGACATATCAGTTGACGCGTCAGTGTCTGGAAGTTTGTTTAGAGTTTCGTAATCCTATCGGAATCATTACCAAATCCGCACTGATTCGGCGTGATAAAGATTTGCTGGCAGCCCTGTCGCATGAAGCCAAAGCTGAAGTTTTCTTCACCATTCCGTTTGCAGATGCAAAAACTTCGCGGGCGTTGGAACCATTCGCGCCGTACCCCAGCGCACGTTTTGCGGCAATGAAAGATTTAGCTGACGCAGGCATCGAAGTTGGCATCGGCATCGCTCCCGTGATTCCAGGTTTGAGCGAATCGCACATCCCGGAATTGCTCAAACGCGCCCACGAGGCCGGAGCCAGAAGAGCTTTTTTTTTAATGCTGCGTTTGCCTGGCAGTGTCGCGCCATACTTTGTCGAAAGGCTGGAACAGGAAATGCCGGATCGTGCACCGAAGATTCTGAAACGGATTCGAGAAATGCGGGACGGCAAATTGAATTCAGCAGAATTTGGCAACCGGATGCGCGGTTCGGGCAAGCATTGGGAAATGGTCAGGCAGGTTTTTAAGCTTCATTGCGACCGGCTTGGGATGAACGTAGAAGATGATGTCAACAGATGGGATTCCATTGAGAAAAAACAAACTACCTTTCGTCGCCCGACAGCGCAGTTAAACTTGTTTCGGTAAATCATTAACAGGCTTAGCCAAAAAAAGATAGGCTGCACTTTTTGCCGTTAGTGTTGCGGCTGAATATGCTTGATTTAAATTTTTTTCAATCATGTTGACATAAAAGAAAAATAAGTATAATTTGCGTTTTCCAATGTTGATTTAATAACTCAGTATGACGTTGTTGCATAAATGCCGAGTCCTTGCCGGAAAGAGTTTCTTTCATCCGGCGACCTTGTAACTGTCGGGCATGCCGAGGTGGGTCATCCGATTGAGGAGGGCACATTTGACAAACATTTCGTTAAATTGGTTTTCCAGTTTGCGCGTCCTTAAGT
>JAYSTY010000089.1:0-3952 GCA_043719385.1 Blastocatellia bacterium
AATCCAAACCCTGGCCCTTTGCCCACGATCACGAGCCTGAGCGTTACCAGCGCCAAAGTGGGGGAAACGGTATTGCATCGCCGACAGGAGCGTCAAAAAAAGTAAACACGCCTTCTGCATTTGTCACAGTCGAAAGATTAGTGCCGACCATGCGTACCGTGATATTGCGCAGCGGGGCTGGATGCAAAAGATCATTGCTGGTTGTTTCAATATACCCGCTCACCGAGGTTTTAATCGTCAGCGCAAAAAGATTTGCCGACTCACCCTGTGGTGTCACAATTTTTACCCGTCCCGTTATCGCACCATAGGGAACGCTAATGACAAGATGTGTACTGTCTACCACCGATTCAACGCCTGCTTTGACGCCTCCGATAGTGACAATATTATCTACTGGGTTCGTCGCAAACCCGGTTCCTGTAAGCAATACCGTTTCCCCCACTTTGGCGCTGGTAACGCTCAGGCTCGTGATCGTGGGCAAAGGGCCAGGGTTTGGATTGCCTGCCTCTAATTCCACGCGTGAGGTAGTGAAAGCCGGATCACGAAAAGCAACGGCAGTGCCGGATCTGGCATGAATCGCCAGATTCATTTTCCCTTTTCCGTTCAAGGTGCGGGGCAATTCCACATTGATTTGATCTACTCCGGCAAAAAATCCTTGTCGCCCAGCGTAAGATGGTGTCAGGGCCTGACCGCCGATGATGACCTGCACGTATTCATTCAAATTCCCATCAGCATTGGGATCTATAATACCGCGAATCCCGGTCAGAAAAATTTCAAGAAATATACGATCTGTCGCGGGGCCAAAATTGATTGGTCTGGTAATGAAGCGATTCGTAGCGGGGTTGAAATTCGCCAGGCTTTCGTGCGTTTGTGTGCCATCGGCTTTGACGCGCACAATATCTGCCGCCGCGACTCCTGATCCATCACCATTAAAGGTGAAAATGGCGGGGCTAAAGCTGGCAATGGTTACTGTCCCATTTGATTCCGTGCTGTCGCCGGAAATAATTTTCACTGGCACAGTGCCCGGTTGCGTTCCCACCGGAATGACAAAATTTACCTGCGTCGGTGAAACATACAGGATGCCCGCAAATTTCCCATCCACCTGCACCATTGTTCCCGCCAGGTTGGTCGGCAATTCAATTTGCGGCGTCGCAGGATCAACATCAGTAGCTGCCAGCGAGGTTGTCGCCAGCTTTGCGCCAAAAGCAGCGACGATACTTTCTGGTGCAACGGCAATTTTTTCATAGTTAGCACCAGACACTGTTGTCACCGGAAACGGATTGACCTGGGCGTGCACGATTGCTGGCAAAAGAAAAATTAACCAGGCAATTAAGTAAGCGGAACGTCTGAGAATTGGTTGTTCGGCGAGGAATTGAAATTTCATAGTTGACTCCAGATGGCTATTATTTAAGGGGCGTAGAAGCGGCAAAATCACCCGTCGCTATCGCTCAGGGTACTGTACCGCGAACCGGGCTGCTTAGATTTGTTTGGCACGGGAGGATTCATGTTCTAGCATTTTCCGGTCTCGTTCGGCAAGCAAATTGCCCAAGCTCTTTCTTTTATTCAGCCCCAAACCTTTTCACTGAATTCAACGTATAGCTCCGTAATCAGCAGGGTCGGATTGCTTCTGCCCAAAGGCTGCATCAAAATAAGTTTTATGACCACTACAATTTCCGTGCGCAACGTCTGCAAATATTTTGGCGATTTTATGGCGGTAGATAACCTCTCGCTTGAGGTCGCGCCCGGTTCAATTTTTGGCCTGCTGGGGCCAAATGGCGCCGGCAAAACGACGACGATTCGGATGATCGTCAACATCACTGTGCCGGACAAAGGCGAAGTGTTTCTCTTCGGCGAAAAGATGAATGACAAATTGCAGGAGCGCGTCGGCTATTTACCGGAAGATCGCGGGCTGTATAAAAAAATGCCGGTGGGTGAACAACTGGCGTTTTTCGCTACGTTAAAAGGCGTCCCGAAAAACAAAACGAAAAAGCTGATTGACGAATGGATGGAGCGGGTGGGGCTGAGCGAATGGAAGAACAAAAAATGGGAAGAGCTTTCCAAAGGGATGCAGCAAAAAGTTCAATTCGTTTCCACGATTTTGCATGATCCCGACTTGATCATTCTCGACGAACCTTTTTCCGGGCTTGATCCGATCAATGCGAATTTGCTGAAAGAAATTGTCCAGGAATTGAAAGCGCGTAAAAAGACGATTATTTTTTCCACGCACCTGATGGAACAGGCAGAGCAAATGTGCGATTCGATCTGTCTGGTCAATCGCGGGCGCAGCGTGCTAAACGGAAATATCCGCGCCATCAAGCGTACTTTTCTAAATGAAATGTCTGAATTAAAAATTGCGCTGGAAGCTGAAGATTATGCGGGTGTGCTGGAAGATCAAGCCCTCGTCAAAAGCGTTTCTGCCAATAATCATCACGTCGAAGTCACCTTACACGAAGGCATAAATCCGCAGGCGTTGTTGCATCAGTTAGTGGCGGCAGGCGTTGCACTCAATCGCTTTGAAATTCTTGAGCCTTCGCTGAATGAGATTTTTATTGAGAGCGTAAACCGCACAAATAGCCTGAGCCGTGTTGCCACTGAAGACTAAGCGGTCGGTTGATTAAAATTTTGCGAGATAAACAAAAAACCAAATTGCTTGCAGCAGCTTAGACAAAAACTACTGTTTGCGAATTGGGAATTTCAAAGCGTCCGCGACACCGTGGATTGGGACAGCTCAGCATATCGTCCACCCGCACCATGTAATCACGAGCGTTATTGAATTTGGCGCGTAAATAATCATCTGCCCCGCGCGGTAACGAATTTTTCTTTGAGCGTCGCAACCAGCGCACCTGAAATTCCGAGGTTTCGCGGCATTTCGGACAGCAGTATTGTACGCGCTTGATTTCCTGCTTCTCTGTGTATAAATCTCTTTCGTCCATGAAAGGATTTTACGACGAAAAAAGATAAATTGTAAGTCAAACCCAGCTATCGCACACTGCCCATCATTTTCCGAATAAACGGCGTCAACGCAAAAAGTGCGATCCCGGCCACAATGGGGATTCCCGCTGATTTGGTAAATAAATCAACCAGCGCTTCCCCGCTGCCAAATTTTCCCGCTAATTCGCCAGCCAGATAATTCCCTAAAGAAATCGAGAGAAACCAAACCCCCATCATCAAACCCACGAGCCGCGACGGGGCAAGTTTTGTCGTCGTACTCAGGCCAACCGGACTCAGGCAAAGCTCACCAATAGTTTGCAGTAAATAAACGCCGATCAACCACCAGGGGCCAACCTTGCTTGCCGGAGTTACGAGCAGCATTGACGCGGGGATTAGCAAAGCAGCGCCGAGTCCCACGAATAACAAACCGTTCGCAAATTTGGCGGGACTGGAAGGCTGGTGCTTGCCAAGTTTGAGCCAGAGCAGAGAAAAAACAGGGGCCAGAATGATCAGGAAAATCGAACCAACGGATTGATACCAGCCCGCCGGAAAATCAGAGCTTTTGATGACGTTTGCTATCGGCGCAGACACCGTGCGATCCGTAAAGCGGTCGGCAAATAAATTAAAACTTGAGCCAGCCTGTTCAAATGATGCCCAAAAAATAATGGCAAAGACAAATAAAATCACAATCACTGCAATCGGCTTTTTTTCTTCCGGCTTCAGGTAGCTGGTAAACATCCAGCCTAAAAACACTACGACGCAACCGAGCATGATCCAGACCTTGTTTTCCCTGATCACTGTTGGCCCAAAGTAAAGGAAGATGACGACCAGACCGATGGCCACGATCAGCAATGAGCCAATGATAGCATTTCGTTTGATCGCTTCTTTGGGAAAATCGGGTGTATGCCCAACATGCGCCAGCCGCTCACGCCCAAGATAGTATTGAATCAAACCACAAGTCATTCCAATTCCCGCCGCCCCAAAACCCAGATGCCAGTTAATTTTTTCGCCCAGATAGCTGCAT
>JAYSTY010000090.1:0-24195 GCA_043719385.1 Blastocatellia bacterium
TGTGCGGAAAGGCTGTGCCTTTCCGACAGTGGAACTCTCTCCGGGGCTACGCCCAATGATTGCTGTAATCACTTAAATCGCTGGCAGCAATAGTTGCACACCGCAATTGACAAAACGGGCGCAGCCCTTCTCCCTTTGACGCCTGCCGGAAAGGCGCAGCCTTTCCGCACATCAGGCGGCACAGCCGCATAAATCATATCGCTACATCTTGCCTTACTCTCAGGTTAATCTCATTGCGCGGCAGCAAGCTGGTGCTTTGGGCATCTTACACCACCTCACATTGGCAAAAAATTTCATGCGCTAACGCGCACAGAACAAAAGAGCAAAAGAGCAAAGGGCTACTGAGTCCTCGCCGACGCAACAACACGAAAGCCGAAATTATAGACGCGGTCGCCGGGCGCAACCCCATAGCGAAGGGCAGCGCGGCAGATCCTACCAATGTTGATCCACGAACCGCCCCGCAGCACCCGGCGACTTGAGTCTCCACCACTCAACCAACTTGAGCCATCACTCGGCGCACCAACATAACTTTCGTGCCAGACATCTTCGCACCATTCCCAAACGTTACCATGCATGTCGTACAACCCAAATCCATTCGCCGCGCCCAGACTTCCTACTGCCACTGGCTTTTCACGATAGCTACTCTTGGGCGCTTGTTTATAAGGATAGTTCCCGTTGTAATTCACAATCTGTGTACTGATCGTATCGCCAAACGCAAACGCCGTTGTCGTCCCCGCACGTGCCGCGTATTCCCATTCTGCTTCGCTTGGCAACCGATACTTATGTCCGGTCTTCTGGCTCAGCCGCTGACAAAACTCTTTCACCTCATCCCAGGAAACCCGCACCACGGGCAATTCGTCGCCCTTAAACTTACTGTCCAGATCACTCATTTTTGGCGGCAAGCTTCCCATCACCGCTTGCCATTGCGCTTGTGTCACTTCATATCGGCCCATCGCAAACTCGCTGATGCTTACTGAATGCTGCGGCTGTTCCCCTGCGAACCAATCATATTCCGCATCTTTGTTGTAGCGTTTGGCATCCTCAAACGCTTCTTGTGCTGCGCTGCTGGTCGAACCCATCTGAAATGTCCCGCCCGAAATTTCCACCATTGGCAATTTCACCCCATTGCCCAAATCTTCGACGAAGCCCTCGCATTGTCCCTGATGTTGATTCGTGACATTGCCACTCGCATCAACACTGGCAGTCACAAAGCTCATCGCAGCCAGCGGCACGCCCGCCACGCTCATTCGCACAGTGGAGACGGGCTTGGTAACAGGCGGCGGTGTATTCGTAACCACAGGCGCAGTCGTGATAACTGGCGGTGGTGGCAAGGTAGTATTCGTGGGGGAGATGAAATAAAAGTCTTCGCCCTCAACCGAGGTATATTCATAAGGCACTTGCTGCCCATTCGATTTGCTGCGTACCGTCGTGCGCGTGCGGCGAAAGACGGATTCCAATGTCAGCCCCGGCGTCTTTAAATTCGTCAGCAGTTCCTGCGTGAAAAGTCCGTTGCGTCCATCGCCATCACTGGCGACGTTATCGGCGGCAGTCGCATACGCCACCAATGTTCCCGTCGGTGCGCTTCTTGTCACTGCTAGGCCGCGTGAGCCGGAACGAAAGCTCCGCGCAAAGGGATTGTTGCGGCAGGCATCCAAAATCACAATGTTGAGCTTGTTGCGGGCATCTTCCATTTGCGCCAGCACAAAATTTACGCTGATGGATTCGTCTTCGACTTCAGTTTCTTTGGTGATTTCCGCGCCAACCGGAATCAGATAATTCGTATTGTTTACCTGCACTCCGTGTCCGGCAAAATAGAACAGTCCAACACCGCCGTTGCGAATCTTCTCGCCAAACTGACGGATTAGCTCGCGCATTTGCCGCCGATTTTGGTTGGCGCCTGACAGCACTTCAAATCCGGCGTTACGCAACGTAGCCGCGATGTCACGCGCATCATTGACGGGATTCGTTAATGCTCCCTGAGCATACGCGCCGTTCCCGATGACAAGTGCGATGCGTTGTTCGTTGGTGGCAGGCCGTGTCACGGTAAGATTACGATCCTGTTGGGCTTGTGGCATCAATCCAATGATGCAAAGCAGGGTGAGAATCAGTTTGCTAAAATGCATGGTTGCATCCTCCTGATGTAAGTTTGAGAACTCCACTGTTGCTTGCGCTGAAGGCGCAGTGAGATGGTAGCCAGTGGCAAGACCGTTGCAAACGGTCGCCGCCTCTGGTTACGAGCCATCCATGATCCGCGTCCTGAAGGGACGCACAGACTCTTCGCGCCCCTTCAGGGCGCACGAACTTAACGTTGCCTGTACCAGACGTATTACGTCTGGCTACCATCTTTCTGCCGCGCTGCGGCGGAAGAGAAACCAGATCGCTACGGCTCTCTGTACTGTACCGCATTGACCAGGTCGCTACGGCTCCCTGTACTATACCGGTTCAGTGTCTTGTTCCTCTTCATCCGACTCTATTTCTTCAGGTGGAAATTGCACCAGCCGATAAATTTCTGACAGTGTGATGGCGCACCCAATTGAGGTAATCGTAAGGCTGGCGTCCAATCCCTCAAGCACCACGAGCAACCAGTTGCCATCTGCCTGACGAATGAAGTGTTCAATCAAGGGACGATGCTGGGAAACAAGAATATAGTCCGTCAGCGAGGGAAGAGATTGCCGATACCGAATAAATTTTTCGCTACGATCTTTTAATTCCGTCGTATCCGAAAGGATTTCAATAAGCACTTGCGGATTGAGCAAAACGTCACGCTTGCCGTCTAAATACTGCGGCTCGCCACAAATCACAACAACGTCAGGATAAGAAAAAAGCCCTTTTTTACTTTTGCGTAATTGGGCAAGCAGCGGTGAACCACTCAAAACTTTTGTATCTTTCGCCCGCACGCGACAAGGCTTGTCTGTCAGTTGATTGCTCAAGCTAACAATTAGATTCGTCGAAATATCGCCGTGTTCCGGGCTTTCGCCTGCCATGTCATAAATTACACCATCCAGATATTCGTGGCGTTCTTCTGCTTCTCGTTCAAAGGCGAGGTACTCTTCGATGGTGTACAAGGTTTCCGCTTTTTTTTGTGGGAGCGCAGTCATAGTTTTTTTCCTCTATAAGTAAGTATAAGGCTCGCAGAAGTAAGCGCAACCCTTGTCACAATTCAGATTCTCTTTATTATTCCCATATGAACAAAACGAAACCGACTCCGGCGCTGGCGAAAGATTTGCCGCTTAGTGAAGACATTCATCGGCTTGGCGATTTGCTGGGCGAAACGCTCAAACGGCTTGGTGGTGAAAAGCTGTTTGAGATCGAAGAAAAGGTGCGGGCGTTGTGCAAAGAGTTGCGCCTGACACATGCGGCGGCAACGGAAAAAAAGCTGAAAAAGCTCCTGCGCGAGTTGACGCTCGAAGAGGCGATAGGCGTCATTCGTGCGTTCTCCGTGTACTTTCAACTGGCTAATATTGCTGAGCAGTATCATCGCATTCGGCGCAAAAGATATTACGAATTACAGACACCGGATGCGCCGCAGCGTGGCTCACTCGCGCATACTTTTCAGGTGCTGAACGAAGCGAAAATCTCCGGCAAAGATTTACAGACTGTCCTCGACAAACTGGAAATCAGGCCGGTCATCACGGCGCATCCGACCGAAGCGGCGCGGCGCACAATGCTGGAAAAACATCGCCGCATTACGAATTTGCTGCGTGAATTTGATGACCGGGAAATCTCGTCGAAAAAACGAAAAGAGTTGAATGCAAGCCTCGCGGCGGAAATCGAATCTATCTGGCAAAGCGATGAAGTGCGCCACGTGAAACCGACGGTGCTGGACGAAGTTGGTAATTGTCTTTATTACTTTGACGCGACGTTATTCGATGCGCTGCCCGTGATGATTGAAGAATTAGAGCATGTTCTCAGCGAGCATTTTCCCAAAGTAAAATTGCAGGACGGAGCCGCGCCGTTGCGTTTCGGTTCGTGGATTGGCGGTGATCGTGACGGCAATCCTTATGTCACGCCTGAAGTGACGTGGGAAGCGTTGCGCCTGATGCAACGACAGGCGCTGCGCAGATACGAGGCCGCCGTGTCAGAGCTTGGACATCGCATCAGTGAATCTTCGCGTTATGCGCCAGCCACCAAAGAATTGTGGGACTCGATTGAGCGCGACAAATTATTGTTTCCTATCACCGCGTCGTTAATTGCCGAACGCAACGCTGAAGAGCCTTATCGGCAGAAGCTTTCGTTCATTTACGCGCGGCTGGAAAATACGCTCCGCCGCAATCAGGATTTGGCGACAGCTTTGCAATTGGAACAAGGTCATCCATTGATTTCGACGCGCCCTGGTTTGCCGATGCTCGCAGCTTTGCGCAAGACAAAAACTCCGCCGTTTTATCAGGATGGAAAAGAACTCTGGGAAGATTTGCGGCTGGTGCGTGACAGCCTGCGCGACAGTCAGGCGCAACTCGCTGCGCGGTCAGTGGACAAGTTGATGCGCCAGGTCGCCGCCTTTGGCTTGCATCTGGCGCAGCTTGATTTGCGGCAACATAGTGAACGCCATACTGCGGCATTGAGTGAAATCACGCGCAGCCTCGGCCTGGCAAAAAGCTATGAGCAGATGAGCGAAGAGGAGCGCACGGAATGGCTGACGCAGGAATTATCTACGCAGCGTCCACTCGTTGCGTTCGACGCAAATTTCAGCGCGGAAACGATTGAGACACTGAATGTCTTTCGCGTTGCACGACGGGCGTTGGATGAAATCAGCCCGCGCGGGCTGCGGACGTATATCATCAGCATGACGCGTGATGTCAGCGATATGCTGGCGGTGCTGGTGCTGGCGAAAGAGGCGGGGCTATTTAGTAATGAGGAAGGCGGAACACGAAATGCGGAACAACAAAACCGAGTGACATCACGGTTAGCTGTAACGCCATTGTTCGAGACGATTGATGATTTGCAGCGGGCACCGGAAGTCATGAAAAAATTGTTTGAGAATCCGGTTTATGCGCGTGTGCTGGCGGAGCAGGATAACTTGCAGGAAGTGATGATCGGTTATTCAGACAGCAGCAAGGACGGCGGCATTCTGACTTCAAGCTGGGAACTTTTCAAAGCACAGGAAAGTTTGTGGGAAGTCGCACGTGCGCACAAAATCGAACTGCGTTTATTTCATGGACGCGGCGGCACGATTGGGCGCGGTGGTGGGCCGACGCATGAAGCAATTCTGGCACAACCACCGGGGACAGTTGCAGCGCGGATCAAGACGACGGAACAAGGCGAAGTGATTTCGGGGAAATATTCGTTACCGGACATTGCGCTCAGAAGTTTAGAATTAACAACCGGCGCGGTGATTGCGGCGAGTGTGACAAATGCGCAGCCACAAGCCGCAGAAAAATTAGTGCAGTGGAAAGAAATTATGGAGACGATTGCGGCGGATGCGTTCGCCACGTATCGCCGCTTTGTGCGGGAAACGCCGGGGTTTTATGAATATTTTGTGAGCGCAACTCCGGTCGAGGAATTGCAGCACATGCGGATCGGCTCGCGTCCGGCAAAACGTCAGCAAGGCTCAAAAAATATTGATGATTTGCGAGCGATTCCCTGGGTTTTCGGCTGGATGCAAAGTCGTCACATTTTGCCTGGCTGGTTAGCAGTGGGAACAGCCCTGGAAAATTTCATCCAGCAAAAACCCAAAGCGAATCTGGCCGCGTTACGTGAAATGTATGAAGGCTGGCCTTTTTTCCGCACGACCATTTCCAACATCGAAATGGCGCTGGCCAAAACAGATTTTCAAATTGCCAGGCAATATGCTGAAACCCTGGTTGAGTCGGAATCAGGCAGGCGGATTTTTACTTTGCTCGAAGAGGAATATGAACGTTCCTGTCACGCAGTTATTCAGGTCACCAGCGAACAAAGATTGCTGGAAAAACAACCTGTGCTGCAACGTTCGATTGCCGTGCGCAATCCGTATGTTGATCCGATGAGTTATTTACAAGTGGAATTACTGGCTCGACTCCGCGCCAAAAAAACCAGCGTGGACGAACAGGATCAGTTGTTGTACGCAATTTTACTAACGATCAACGGGATCGCGGCAGGAATGAGAAATACGGGATAAACCGCAGAGATAAGGGCAGAAGGATGAAAGATGGTTTATGCTCATCCTTCATCCTTCATAAATTCATCCCTTTAGGCAAAGCTTGCCACGGCTTCGTCTTCGCTGTCGAAGATGTCGAAAACGGTGTGCAGCTTGGTAATGGTCATCAGGTCTTTGATGCGCGAGGTAACCCCCGACAACTTCAATTCGCCGCCTTCACGCTTAACTGTCGTGTAGCTGCGCACGACTTCACCTAATCCGCCGCTATCCATATAGGGAACATTGGTCAGGTTCAGCAGGATTCTGGTTTCCTTGCGGCTGATGAGATCAGAGATTTTCTTATTGAGTTGAACATCCCCTTCGCCAAGCAGAATTTTGCCTTCGACATCCAGGATGGTGACATCGCCATTTTTACGTTCAGTAATGGTCATACAGTGCCTCCGAGTTTATGGGTGACTAAAATTTTAAAAAGTGGTGCGGTAAAACAAGCGAAAAACTACCACAGGGATAAAATGTTGGCAAGACAAACGAAGGCAGATTGTAGATTTTGGAGGAGAGAAGCCACGTTACGTTTCCTGATTCGCCGCCTTCAAGGTTACAATCCGCCTTCACAACATTCTAACCGTGGCGCTCCACATTCCACATTTTTATGATCTTCCGAGACAAAATCATTGCTCAACTCCAGGCCAAACGCGAACGCTTTCACAGCTTTGACGACAATTCGCGCCGCGAATCCGCCACGTACTCAGAAGCACTAAAAAATCTGGCGGAATTATCCAGCGCCCAAATCAAAGCACTGATTGCTCAAATTGCGACGCCAGGCGCTGAACCAACCAGCGAATTCGATACCGCACAAAATCTCTGTTTGCGATTTCCACAGGAATTCCACAATCACGAAAAAGCCCGCTTCTGGGCGTGTGAAAAATTGCTCGACCACACAATTTTTGCCGCCGATGGCAGCCAGATTTTACCCGTCAAAGATTTCAATATTCCGGTCGCCGCAATTCAGGTCGCGTGGTTCATTAATCATCACACCCGTGATGGAAGCTATGTTAAAGCAGCAGATTTTCAAGTTCTCGCGCCCGATGAGCTATACATAGAATTTAATGGTGATCGCAATATTTCAGAACAGGCGGTCAACCTGAAAAGGTTTGCGCTGGAAATCCAAACGCTGTGTCGAATTATGCAGGAAATTGCGGCGCAGCCAGCCTTGATGGAAAAATCCCCGCTGGCGTTGTTCGACAGCTCAATCGTAATTTCGTTCGTGGATCGCCTGCAACAGGATCAGCGAACAGCATACATTGAATTAATTTTATCCTTACTTCGTTGTTCACAGGAAACGCAAGTTCCGTTGATTGGATATGTTGATACCAGTTATGCCAGCGATTTGACGAATCTGCTGCAACATTGTTTTCCCAATTTGCAGGCGGCTGAAAAAATTCATGATGCGCAACTGGTCACTGATTTATTGAATTGGGGAGATCGCACGCCGTTGTTTATTTGCGCCCGTGGCAGTGCCGACAAAAAGCAGCCAGGCGTCCTGGAAGCTTTTGAAGAATATCAGCGCGGCATTGGTTTTACTTATCTCAAGACTCATTCTTTGGCTCCGCCAGCACGGTTGGAAATTCCGCTGTGGATTTACGAGCAGGGCAAACTGGAGGGGATTATTAATTTGATCCGGGCCGAAGCAATTGTCGGCAACGGCTATCCCTACGTGCTGGAAACGGCAGACGCGGCAGCAGTGATTACAGCCCGTGACCGTGATGCTTTTTACGCCATTTTTCAGAAATTCGCGGAAGAGCAGAAAATTGACTTGAGAATCTCACAAAAAGCCGCCAGCAAGTTCAGAAGAAGATAAAACTAAAAATTATTCGCCTCGTTAATAGATGCTTAAACCCTCATCCTTTTTCTTAACCAAAATAGATTAAATCATTGTTTTTTCAGGCCACTACTTGACTAGACAATAAAAATCATTCAAACTCATCATCGCCCATAGATAACGCCCCAGAATTTTGAAGTAACCTTTTGGATGATAAAAATAATCAGGTTTATTGCGTAATTAATTCGCTGATTCACCTAACTCAGCCTTTGCCCAGATTGAGACCGCAATGAACCATCAAGCTGAATTAGCAACCTGTTTCCTCATATTTTGCCATAACATAATTTGACGAAATGTTTGCTAATGCCGCTTTTTGAAAGTGGGAAAATTAAATGCCTCGTAATGAAACTGTCTCCCCTGCGACAGCTATTCCCGAACGCTTGCTGCCTGAATATTCATCAGGTGCGTTAGAGGAATTGCAGAAAATTAATCTGCTCTCTGAACTGGATGAGTATGGAGCAATCCTGCCCTTTCTTTCGTCAGACAATCTTCCATCTCCAGTTGCTCGCCCAACACCGTCACACGCAACTGAAGCTGTCGCCGTAGTACCCATTTTGGGGCTGAGCTTTCTCAATCAGGCCAATCAGTCACTGATGCGATGTGCGGATGAAGCCGAACTGGTTGATTGCTTATTAGGTTCAGTGCGCAATTTAAGCGTCGCTGCGCAAACGGATGTCTGGCTCTACGATCCGGGAACTCGCCGGTTAAAGCGCAGCCGAAAATCAGCGATTATTCCCGCGCCGCCAAACACAATTGAAGCCGTCTTTGCGACCGGTGAAACACGGCGCGGGGACTTTCCAGCCGATAAAACGGAGGTGTTTTATCTCTGTGTGCCGCTGACTTCCGGCAAGAGCATTTACGGAATTTGTTACCTCAGTTCAAAGGCACGCCCGTTTTCACGCGAAGAGCTGGAAATGATGACAGCCATTGGCCATCAGGCCGGAGCGGTGCTGGAATCGTTGCGTCTCGTAGCCGAACAGGAACGCGCCTGTGAAAATGTCATTAACGCGCTGACGTTGACCATTGACGCGCGCGATGAAATTACAGCGGGACATTCGGGGCGCGTCGCCAGCTACTCCGCCTCCATTGCCCGCTATATGAATTTATCGCAGCGCGAACAGCGTCTGGCCTATTACGCGGGCTTGCTGCATGATTACGGCAAGATTGGCGTGCGCGATGAGGTTTTATGCAAACCCACGAAGCTGACGGATGAAGAGTTTGAAGAAATAAAATTGCACCCCGCATTTACGCTGAGCATCTTGTCGAAAATTAAATTCAGTGCCAGCCTGGTGGACGTTCCGCACGTCGCCAGTTGCCATCACGAACGCCCTGACGGCAAGGGTTATCCGCGCGGTTTGAAACACAGCGAAATTCCTATCGGCGCTTTGATCATTGCGGTCGCAGATGTTTTTGATGCCTTAACCGTCAAGCGTCATTATCGTGATCCAATGCCACTTGATGAAGTGATTGAGGTCATCGAAAAAGGACGCGACACACAACTTGACGGCACAGTAATTAACGCTTTCATGCGTTTTTATGACCAGGAATATTTGCCGCGTCACCAGCGAAATCGAACATGAAATTGTTTACGCTCGAAGAATCTAATGCCTTACTGCCTGAATTGCGCCGCCTTTTTGCGAGCATCAAAGCCGCACGCGCAGTCCTCAAACGCCTGGAACCAGAGGCTAAAAAAGCCAGTAATCAAAAGAATGAAGGTGGCGGGACTGTATTCGGGGAGCGTTACGCTGAAGCAATTTTCCAGGTGATGGATGGTCTCGAAAATATTCACAGTTTGGGCGTGGAAATTAAAGACATTGAGCGTGGTCTATGTGATTTCCCGGCCCTGCGGGATGGTCGTGTAGTGTATCTATGCTGGGTGCTGGGCGAAGAACGAATCGAATGGTGGCACGATCTGGAAGCCGGATTTGGGGGCCGACAACCACTCTAGCCGTGGCATAAACTTTTAGATTACTGCACCCGCAAAGAAACAGTATTGCTCACCTGGTCGCCAACCCTGACTACCATCTCGTGAATGCCAGCTTTTAACTCTCGTGGCAATCTGAAATTAATTTGATCCAGGCCGATGTAATCAGGCTGCACTCCGGCATAAAGTACTTCAACTATTTGCCCATCCAACTCAACGATAACGGGGCTGTTCGGAGCCTGAAAATTTTTCATATTACCAAATAAGTTCAGAATTTTCCCGCCCTGTGCTGGGCTGGAAAAGCGCCAGCCTGTACCAAAAACTGAAACAAACACTTCTTTATTTGAATCCTGTCTGGCAAAACCCAAATCGAAATTTATCCCGTCGGTAGTTGCGACCACGGAGGCTTCGCCTTTGCCCGTTTGATCGGAGGTGAAAATCGCCGGAGCCACTGCTTGCACGGTGATATAGCCCTGTGAAATTTCGCCGCTTGAGGCTGTGACCGTCACTACCGCCTGACCGGGAGCGACCTCTTCAGGCAAATAAAAATTTACCTGATCATACGAGCCACCCGCAACGCTGTCAGCAAACATCAAGGGAATTCGATGATAGTTGCCGAGGCTATCCAGCACCTCCATCGTCGTGCCATTGCGTTGATACAGCGAGGACGAAGGCTCAAGATTCGCAGGCGGTACAGCCAGCTTGGCGCCAAACCCGCTGCACAACGATCCCGGCGCAATGACAGGCAAATAATTTGCCGCCGAAACAACCGCGAGGTTCCCGGCAATTTGCAAATCCTGGGGCGTAAAATCAAGGCTCACGCGATTCTGATTATCAATGGCGACAATCATCAAACGAATTGGCGCACGCCGCATTGCCGCCAATAATTCAGGCACTTTCCAGGGAAAGCTATGCGCGGTATTGGGCAATTCAGCCAGCACCATTTGATAATTCGCGCCGCCGTCCGTTGATAACCGCAATTCATATTTGACGACGGCAGAAGGCGCATCAACAGCCCACGAAATCATGGTTGACTGACCAATCAGCAAACGCTCACCATTCGTCGGCGCAAGCAATTTCACCTGCGGCGCGTCAGCCAAAACAACTACGTCAATTTTTGTACTCAGGGAAACGTTGGCATTAGTCCCCGTGAACCTAATTTGAAATACTTTCCCGGCTTGCGACGCGCCAGGAGTAAAGGCCAGTTCGCCAGCCTCAAAGATTGCGTTCAGCGGCAAATTCACGGCGGCTAAATTTAATGGCAAGCCGTCAGCATCTACTTTTTTCAAAGCTACTCTGAGCGTTTGCCCAACCTGAATTGTTCGTGTCGCAGCATCTTCAAGCAGAGAATTTGTACTTGCCTGTTGCCGACGAGGCAGGGTTAAAGCCCCGACCAGATCAGGTAAATATTCCGACATGCTCAATCCGGTATGCCCGTAAACCTTGGGCGCGTTGCCGCCGAATTGAAAAGCGCGAAAATTAAGTGGAGCGCGGAAGGCGGGATCAACCGCCTGTCCATCATTAATGTCCCGATAAAAGGCTGCATCACGGAAAAGCTGGCAGGCAGTGGCACGAAAATCTGCACGATTCGTGATGCGTGCGGCGGTCGTCAGCACTGGCAAATTGATCATTGCCAATTCCGTCACAGGTGTTTGCAATTCACGCGTCGGCGACCAGGCCAGTTCTGCGCCAAACGGTTGATACGTTCCGTTAGCTAATTTTTTACCACCATGCAAAACGGGCTGCGATCCTGTTTTGCCAAGCAGCCAGTCGGCGACGCGCACAATATAATTGGCGACTCGCTCATCACCAGTTTCGCGCCAGTATTCGATGATGCCAAGTTGACAATATCCCGCCCACATAAACGGCTGCGTGATCGGGCCAATCCCTGAAGTTTCAGGAATGAACCAGCCCTTTTTGCCAGCTTTTTCTTCGGCTCCCATCAGCAGGTAAACAGCCTTGCGCGAAGAGTTGAAATAGCGAACGTCACCCGTATAGCGCCAGGCCACCATCAAACCCAAAGCAGGCCAGCCCAGCCAGCGCGATTCGTTCCATTTCAACGCATTGTCGGCAGTAAATTCAAAACTCAAAAATCGGGCAAGGGCTTCGCTGCCTTCGACGGCAGCTTCGTGGACTTCTTCATCTCCGGTCAGCGCATAATGTAACCACATTCCTTCAATCCAGTTATGTGTCAGCAACGGCAAAACGTCAGAACCGTGATCACCC
Source organism: Blastocatellia bacterium (assembly GCA_043719385.1). Taxonomy (GTDB): domain Bacteria; phylum Acidobacteriota; class Blastocatellia; order RBC074; family RBC074; genus JAFDVL01. The sequence goes on from JAYSTY010000090.1 coordinate 12,103, forward strand.
TTTTCATAAAAAGCGACGCCGCGCATGTTGTAAGCGTGTTCGTTATCCCAATAATCATCGGCATGATATTGTCCCCAATCAGCCCGGTAACGCGCCATTTCGCTGCCGAGTTGAAAGGCTCGCGCATCGCCTGTGCGTAAAAATTCGCGGAGGAGAATATACGGCTGATCATAATGAACATTCGTATACCCCGCCGCCCAGGCTAAATCGCCAAAATTGCGCCAGCCCAGATTCGCGCCCATTTCATCCCGCAAGCGATACTCAAAAACTGATTGCGCCGGATTGCGCCAGTTACTATCGCTATCCTCAACTGCATAACCAACAGAAACCATTTTTTCCGCTCTGGTGGCGGCTTCGGCAAGCTCTGCGTCGTTGGGAAATTGTTTTGACCAGTCGCGTTTTTCAACCAACAGCGGACGCACTGCGCCAGTCCGGGCAACGTAAGCCGGATCGAGATTGCCCCCCAATGAATTGGTCAAGGCCAGCGCCTGAACGGTCTTGCGACCAAGATAAAAATCTGTCGTTTTGGCGCGCGCTCCATCAAACTGATAATCCGTGCCGAGATCAGGCAGCAAAGCAAATTGCAGGCCTTTGTTATCGGCAGTCAAAGCTTTCGGAAAATTTTCGGCAAACTCCGGGACAGCGATTTCAAAATCTCCGGCGGAGAGGTGCGCCGAATTTTGCTGCGCGGCGACTTTGGCATAAGCATCGGCGGCTTCGATCACGCGATAATTTCCGTTGCCCGCTGAAACAGTGGGAATATTCACCGACAAGCTGCGCAGCAAAACGTGCTGTGTATACGGCCCCGTCTGCAAACGAGTCGCACCAAATCCATAAGTGCCTTCGTTCATCAGCCGGACGCGCACGCGCACGAAAGGTTGATCGGCATAAAGGTAATAGCGAATCGTAAAATTCAACGTCGGTGCGGCAACCGTCGGATCAGGGCTGGCAGTTTCGGTTGCGAGGTTGGGAGAAATTCTAAAATGTCCCTGTTGTTTGATGACTACGCGCAGCGCGTTCGCTTCTTCAACGGAAGTTTTTTCAATTGCGGCAAAAGCCTGTGCCGGAACAACATTGTTGGCTCTGAGGCAATCGCTGATGGCGTGTGCCTGTTTCAGCGGCTCGGTAAAAGTCAGGCTTTGACTCGCAACAGATTTTATTGTGGCAATTTCCTGCTCAATTGTGAGGTCACGTAATTTAGCTCCGGCGGGGTGATTAAATTTTAAGGGCGCAGTCAAATTCAATGTCCCGTAATCCGCCGTCGTCACGAGCAATTCTTCCTGTTGTGGTGTGCTTTCGTCCAGCAGGTAGCGATGATTTCCCTGGAGTTGCTGATCTGCACTCCAAACAGCTTTCCAATCTTTCTCAACCGCCCATTTAAGGGTCGCCAAATGCTCAAAATGAACCTGCATTCCCGGCGCAAACAAACTGGTTTCGTTAACAGTAAGAGTCTCGGAAGAAGTTGGATTGACGACAACGATAGCCGAGCGTGGGAACAATCCCTGCAAGCTCAGCGGTGCGCTTAGTTGCTCGACGTTATCCGATTTGTAACTGGCAGCTAAGTTGCTCCCGCTCGTTGCAAAATCAATTTTGAGCCGCGCTGAAGTGACACTAATTTTATCGCTGAGTTGATTAACGGTCAGCGAAGAAGCTGGCGCAACTTGTACGCCTGAATCCGTCAAGAGGTAATTTCCCGCGACTTTGGGAGCAAAATCAAGTAACACCCATTTGATAGCTTTCGTTTCGTCGGCCACTACTCCCTGCCAGCGCGAAGTAACGCGAATTTGTGCAGGAACGGCGCTTCCGCCTGGCGCAAGCAGAGTCAGTTGCGATGCGTTGTGAACGTTCGCGGATTCGCTCAGCGGCACTCCGATGGTGAGCGGCAAACCGACGCGGGAAACTTTAAGCGGTACACTCAATTCATTTTTTTGCGCAAAGACAGTACAGCTCAGCGCCGTGCAGGCGAAAAAATAAAGGAGGATTTGGCGGACTGCGGTTTGTTGCTTTTTTCGGCATTCCATAACTTTTCAATTGCTTGATCAGTTCCAGAAGCCAAAGGCAGATGGGGACTAAATAGTCACCCATAGATCGCAACGGGTGGAGTGGGAGTTACACTGAGCGCAGTCCTGAAAAACGAAAAGGGAACTTCAGAAAAAAGTTCCCACGACAAAACATAACTAAACTGGCAGGATTCGCTTTTTCGGATGTGCTGCTGGTAATCGGCAGCGCTATTGCAAAACTATCACGTGCAGTTTTGTCATTTAGCTATCCACTTCGGTAATTCGTCGGTCTCATTAAAGAGATGCGAACTTTGCGTCCCCGCATCACGGCGGGTTTGCCTTTGTCGGTGGAACGAAAGGGCTGATTTTTCAGTTTGCAGATGACAGATCGGAGTTTTTACACTACTATTTGTCGTCTTATATCTTCTTTTGTTTTGCAAACTAAGACGGCGTCATTGATGCCCCGTTTCAATGACGCCGTGACCAGACGAACGAAACTCTGGTGGCTCCGCAAGCACGGATGCTGTCGGGTCACTGAAGCTTTATCGTCCGAACTTTAGATCTTTTGTGTGCCAGAAAAAGAGCTGAGAGTTTGAAAGTAGTCGGCACCGCCTCACAGCAGATGCCGACCAGAAATTACATATTCAAACTCACACACACCGACTCCTTAAACAAATTACGTGCCAATAAAAGCGTAACGAATCAGCATCGCTTTGTGACAGGAAAAGTTCACTTTGCAAATGACAGAAAACAAGGTAATTAAAGGTCGGGAACAGATTTTTAGCGCGAGGTTATTTACTGATCCGGCCCACACGAAAGCGTGCGATCAAGGATCAGCAGATTACACAACTGACAAAAAGTAACATCTTCAGGTGACAAATTCTGAGATAATGAAAGAGTCAGTGACAGATCATACGAGGTTGACGTGCAGGAAATAAAAAACGGGGAAATGACAATCAGTAATAATAATTTGTGGCGCGGTGGCCTGATTATTCTGGCGCTCGGCTGGCTTTACTTTGAGACTCTGCGTCATTTGACAAGCGACTGGTATGTGGACGAAAACTATTCGCATGGATTTCTCGTTCCGCTGATCGCCGCTTATGCAATCTGGCAAAATCGTGAGACGTTGCGCGAAATTAAGGCGCGGCCCATGACCTGGGCCGGAGGTGGTTGCATGCTGCTGTCGGTGTTACTGCTGTGGGCCGGATCGGTGGGGGCCGAATTATTTGTCACACGTATTTCACTTATTTTAGCCATCATCAGTTTGACGCTTTATTTTGGTGGCTGGGAGTGGGTGAAAAAACTTTCCTTTCCACTCGGTTTATTGCTCCTGGCAATTCCGATTCCCAATTTAATTTTTCAGCGCATTGCCTTCCCGTTACAACTGCTGGCCTCGGATTACGCCGCTCAGGTTATTAACTGGGTGGGAATTCCAGCTTTCCGCGAAGGCAACGTGATCGAACTCGCACAAATGAAACTTGAAGTGGTGGAGGCGTGCAGCGGGATTCGCTCGTTGATGTCGCTGACCACCCTGGCCGTGACATACGCTTATTTCACCGATTCAAAATGGTGGCGTCGGTTTGCGCTGGTGGCTTCCGTCATTCCGATAGCGATTTTTACCAACGCCGCCCGCGTTACCGTCACGGGAATCATGGCGCATTATCGCGGCGAAGAAGCGGCCCAGGGTTTCCAACACGCTTTTTCCGGCTGGTTGATGTTTATCGTAGCGATGCTGTTATTATTGGTTATTGCGCAAGCCCTGCGCTTAATTTCAAAATTGCTACCAGCTAAATTGAGGTAGGTTGATGAGTAACAACACCAAATATTTTTCGATGTTAATTTTCCTCTGCCTGGCCGCAGTTTATACGAGTTATTTAACCCAGGCCCGCGAACGGGAAAATGTGCCACCGCGTGAAAAATTCGAAGTTTTCCCGCAACAAATCGGAGACTGGAAAAAAGTCCAGACGCAGGTGCTGGATGATCGAACGCTGAGTCTGCTGGCTCCTGATGATTATGTTTCGCAAACGTATGTCAATTCTGAAGGACGATTTGCTTATTTATTCATCGCGTATTATTTGTCGCAACGAAGTGGAAAAACTTTGCATTCCCCGCAAAACTGCTTACCCGGAGCAGGCTGGGAAATCGTGCAACGGGAACGCTTGCAATTACCGGGTGCAAAACCGGCAATGGTCAACGATATTACGATTGCCAAAGAAAACCTGCGCGCACTTACTTATTACTGGTATCAGGGGCGCGGTCGCGTTGAACCCAGTGAGTACTGGGATAAAATTTATGGCGTCCAGGACGCGGTGTTCAAAAATCGGACTGACGCCGCGCTGATTCGCGTCATGGTGGATTCCAACAACAAGCCGGATTTTGAGCCAAAAGCCAGAGCGGCAGCGTTGGATTTCATCAATCATCTACGACCTGAACTTGAGCGTTTTATTCCCAATTAAATTTGTCCGTCCAACGGATGTGAGACAACTTGCGACTGACCTCCACGCAAAAAATACTCCTCGCCACACTGCTGCCAACGCCCCCGAATCAACGCTTTTTGCGTGCCTGGCTGCCTGCACAAAACCAGCCGTTTGATTGGGCGAAAATAGTTAGCAAAGCTGTTTTATATCAGACTTCTTCCCTGCTCCGCTTCAACCTGGCAGCGGCTAATCTGCTTCACCTGCTCCCGCATCCTGAACGCGATTTACTGGAAAAAGTAAATCATGCTGAGGCCGCCAAACATTTGGTTTATGTCAATGAGACAAAGAACTTAATTGCGGCTTTACGAACTGAAAATATTCGCGCCCTGCCGCTTAAAGGCGCGGCCTTAATGATTGGAGGTTACTACCCCACACCTGGCTTGCGTTCAGCGATTGATATTGACCTGTTGATTGAGCCGGAAAAAATCCAACCAGCTTTCGCGCTTGTACACAAAGCGGGCTTTACCGAAGTGAAGATTAGGCCCAGCCGTGCGCCGTTGCCATTACCCCATGAATTGCGCCATTTGCCTTTGCTGCGAGGCCCCAGCGGAGTCCTTCTGGAATTACACTTTCGCGCTTTTCACGATTTACGCCGCCAGCAGGATTTCGGTTTTGAGCAGATGATTGGACGCGCCGTAGCGCACAACAATTTACTGTTGCCAGCACCAGAAGATTTATGCCTGCATCTGATTCAGCATGCGATTGTTGATTTAACCAGTGCCCACGCCATCCTGAGAACTTTCGCTGATTTATATTTTGTGTTGCAGCGTGAACCGCAGAGCCGCGAAAAATTACTGGCACGGGCGGCTGAATTTGAGCTAGGCGGCGCGGTCAGGCTTGCGCTGGAAACATTACAGGCGATTGAAGCGGGAAGCTACGAGCATTCAACTCATCAGGTCAGTCTGCTGCTTGAAACTGCGGTAGCGGAATCGCCGGGCAGAATTATTCGTGCGTCCCGTCTCTTCGAATATCTCGACCTGCGCCAACAACCTCTTGCCCGGCTCAGGCATTTATTTTCGCTGCTGAGTGCGGCAAAAAACAAAAACTCCTCCCAGCCAGAATCATCCCAGCGGCTAAAACAAGCCTTCGGTTTACTGCGAAAATTTGAGTGGAAGGGATTAACGATCCGTGATTTACGCCGCGTCCTGGCGTTGAGAAAAATTACGCTGAGAAAATAAACGAAACAGGTGTAGCGCAAACTGGAAAGTTTACGCTACTTTTTGCCTGCCACCGCCGCACAGTTTATCCTGCGCTGCCAGTGCCTTACTGTTTACTTTTATCAGCAACAGGATTTTGTGAGACAGATGGATCAGGCTGCTGTTTATGCAACAACTCCATGCCATACCGAATCGGCACACCAAATTTTGCGGGCGAATTGTCCAGCACAGCTTGATTGATCCCGATGACTTTGCCATTCGAGCCAAAAATCGGGCCGCCGGAGCCACCATCGCTGGTTTGCGCATCGTGGACAATTCTGTGGGGCCTTAAATCACCGATGTGACCCTGCGTCGTCAGCGGTCGAATTAATCCGCGCCCGGCCAGCACATTCAGGACAGCTTTAAGCGACGAACGACGATTGAGCGACAAACCTTTTCGCTCATCGTCATCCACCTTAGCCATCAACCCTTCAAGTCCGGCAGGATACCCCATCAGCACCATTGGCTGCCCACTGAGCGCTTCGCTATCGGCAGTTTCCCCCAACGGCAGAATCGGTAATAAGCCAGGATCGGTTTCACCCGGCTGGAAGCTGCAAAGAGCTACGTCATCGGCAGTTGAGGCTTCCAGCGTATGTAATAAAAAAGGTTGTTTTACTTTGGGAAAATAAACATAGAGTTCTTTTAATCTGGCGCGCAAACCCTGATTACGCAGCACGCCGGTGACCGGATCATCATCCCAGGGTTGAATGACATGGCGATTCGTCAAAATTAATCCCGCCGCAACCTGAAATCCTGTGCCGATGAATTCTAAATCCGCTGGCGGCCCGGCTCCGTCTACGCTGAGATTAATCGTGCCATTTGGCCCCAGCAAATTATTATTATCGCTGTTATCCTTATACCTCGCATCGCGCCCGGAACGCGGATCAACATAGGTATAAAGCCCATAGACCAGACAGACTCCCGCTCCATATTGCCCCACCAGCTTCGTGGGTAAAGAGATTGCAGAATTTGCATCGTTAGCTTTTTCCTGCGCCTGTTTGATTTCCAGCCGCATCTGATCAAGTTGAGATTTGACGGCGTTCAGATCAGTGTTAACTTTTGCGGTAAGAGTTCGATTACGGCGGGCTTCGATAAAATTTAGCGCATTGATGTAAACGATAGTCCCGATCACCAGGGCGATCAGGCCAAAGATCAGATATAAAATGCCGCGCGGAATTTCTGCTACTAATTCACGCAAAAGCTGCTTGACGAAAACTATTGCGACATCGGTGCGCGGAGTCGTCGCCTGTTGTTTGGCGGTCAGGGTTTTAGCTTCGGTTCTGGTGCGCGTTAATACCGAAGTTCCAAGTTGCAGCGACTCCGCCAGTTCAAAGGAAGGTGATAGAGAAAAGAACCGTAACCGCACGCCGGTTGTCCCAAAATTAAATGTATCGCCGTCACGAATTGCTTCGCCCAAAGCGATAGGATCGCCGTCACGAATAAGCTGTGCTTCATCGTGCATAGCGGTCACGCGATACGGCCCTTCGTCTGCCTGTAAAGTCAGCAAAACAGCCGTCGGCGAAAAATGAAAATCATCGTCGCGGAAGCTGAGATCACAACTCGGCGCAGTGCCAACAGTAATTGTTTTTTGGTGGAAAACTCTGGTTTCTGGCTGCTCAACTCCAGCTAATCGAATTACAATTCCGGTCATAAATCAGTGGTCGGTTACAACTTTTATCTATTCACCATCATCTGGTAGAAAATACAAACAAAAACGCCAAACAGCAGTATAACGCAGTTCGAGTCGCTTTGAACGCTCAGATTGGGGATGCTTTGCGGTAATTCGGATTCTAAGGGATGAGCGTGGAGATGAACAGAGTAAAAATTCCAGTTCGGCAGTTTCGCAAATATTTTAGCCCTTACTCATTTTTTTCGAGTTGTGCGATTGCCGCCGCAATTACTTTTGGCAATGGCGCAATAAAATCCATGTCTTCTCCCGTACTCGGATGGCGAAAAGAAAGTCGCTGCGCATGCAACATTTGATGTTTGACGTGAATTTCGGCTGAATTGTTTGGCGCACTTCCCTTATAAACCTGATCGCCGACGATTGGATGACCGATGTGAGCGCAGTGAATCCGCAATTGATGAGTGCGTCCGGTCAATGGTTCCAACTCCAAAAAAGTGTAATTCGCAAACCTTTGTTTGACTGTGAATTTGGTTTGCGAAGCGTCGCCGTCTTCTTTGACGCACCAGCGCGGCCAGCTTTGTGGATTTCGTCCCAACGGAGCATCAATTTCTCCGCTGTCATTCGTCACCGCTCCATGCACCAGGGCAAGATAATTTTTTTTCACTTTGCGGTTCCGAAACGCTTTGGAAACGATGCGATTGGCGCGTTCGTTTTTAGCAATAGCCAGTACACCTGAAGTATCCCGGTCAAGCCGATGCAACAAAACCGGACGCGTCGCCGCGTTCCCAGGCTTGTGCGGGCTATGCAAAAAATGATACGCCAGCGCATTCATCACGGTGCCGGATTTTTCTGTGCTGCTGGGATGTGAGAGTAAGCCGACCGCTTTGTTGATGATCAGCAAATCATCATCTTCAAATAAAATATCAAGCGGGATGTTTTCAGGCAGCGCCGCCGTCGGCTCGCCGGGATCAATTTGCAACATCACCTGATCGCCAGGTTGCAAAATCCAGCCGGGCATTGTCATGCGACCATTATTGAGCCGCGCCTCGCCCTGCTTGATCGCATTGCGCAACCGCGTCAGGCTAATAGCCGGGAAATTCAAAGCCAGGAATTGATCAAAGCGTAAACCTTTGGCGCTCACTTCAAAAGTGAATGTCTGTAAATTGTGACTGGCTCGTGGAGCAGGGCGTTCTGTCATTGGTTAATTTTTATCCTGTCGTGATGCTTGAAACCTGTTGCCGCGTCAGTAGTGTAACGTGATTACAGTGGTTTGCAATTGACGGCGATCCAGCAGTCGTCAATTCAGTACTGCAATTGACTCTCGCCTGTGATTCGGCATAATTGTACTTCGGCTGAAATCTGGAGTTAATTCGATCTCAGCCGAGGATTCATTTATGGCTACCCAACGACGCTCTTCCACTGGCGCGCACAAAGGTCAGCGAGCCTCTCAATCTCTCCTGCGCCGATTTTTCGGGTTCATTTTTTCACGTTATATCCTCGTTCCACTCTTCATCATTGGGTTGCTTCTGGTTGGGTTTTTATACATTTATTACCTCCGCTATACCGAATTGATTGACGCTGGATTACGCGGCGATGCGTTTGTGCGCTCGTCGGGAATTTATGCCGCGCCCATGCAATTAAGAACGGGCAGCAGTCTGAAAAGTGCGGATTTTATTGCTCAGCTTCGGCGCGTCGGCTACCTGGAAAAAGGTTCGACCAAAAATGAAAAGCGGGGGCAATATTTAGTGCGCGGCAACAGCGTCGAAATTTATCCAGGGAACGATGCTGTGATTGATGGCGAAAAAGCCTTTCGGAATTTGCGTATTTCATTTGGTGGCAACGGCATCCAGGCGCTGGCTGATTTGAAATCCGGCGAACAACTGCCAACCGCTGAAATTGAACCGGAAATGATTTCTTCTGTCCTGAACCCGGAACGCGAAAAACATAAAATCATCGAATTTAAAGACCTGCCGGAAAATTTAGTGGAAGCGATTACCACCATCGAAGACCAGCAATTTTTTGAGCATTACGGCGTCAATTGGCGTGGTGTCTTACGCGCCTTAATTCGCAACACCGAAGAAGGTCGCATCACTGGCGGCGGCAGTTCCATCACACAACAACTGGTCAAAAATTTCTTTCTCACCAAAGAACAAACACTCAAACGTAAATTGTCCGAAGCTTACATTTCAATCCTGCTCGAACAACGCTTAACGAAAGAGCAGATTTTTTCGATGTATTGCAACATCGCTTATTTAGGCCAGCGCTCCGGCTTTTCGATCAATGGTTTTGGTGAAGCGGCACGCTCTTATTTCGACAAAGACATTTCACAACTAACGGTCGCTGAATCCTGCATGCTGGCGGGAATTATTCGCAGCCCTAATCATTACGCGCCGTTCAAAAATCCTGATCGTGCCAAAGATCGCCGCGATTTTGTGATCCAGACATTGCTCGAAGAAGGAAAAATTTCGGCGAGCCAGGCGGAGCAGGCCAAAGCTTCACCGCTGGGGTTGCGCGGTAAGGGCAGCAGCAAACTTGATATTTCTGAAGCGCCCTATTTTGTTGATTACTTAACCAAACAACTCGAAAAGAAATTTGACGATGGAACCGGTATCGTTAAATCCCTGCGCATTTATTCGACGATAGATTTGGAGTTGCAACGCGCCGCGTATCAGGCCGTCACCCGCAATATGGCAGGGCTGGAAAAAGGTTTTGCCAAACGCAAAGGCGGCGTGGCCGGATTGCAATGTGCGCTCGTGGCAATGAATCCAAAAACGGGCGAAGTCCTGGCAATGATTGGCGGAAAAGATTACGCCACCAGTCAGTTCAATCGCGTGACAGAGGCCAAACGACAACCTGGCTCTGTCTTCAAACCCTTTGTTTATGCGGCGGCGATCAACACGGCGGAATTCGGCGGCGAAGTTATCACGCCTGCTACCATGTTTATGGACGCGGCAAAAACTTTTACTTATGGTTTTGGCGAACAGTACAAACCAAATAATTATGGTGAGACTTTCTCCAACAAAAACATCACCGTCCGCGATGCGCTCGTCAATTCCAAAAATGTCGTCACGGTCGAATTAGCCGAACGCGTCGGCTTTTCAGAAATTGCCCGTCTCGCTGAAAAAGCCGGCTTGCCGCGTCCACAAACTTATCCTTCGATGGCACTGGGAGTAGCCGAGGCTACACCGTTACAAATTGCTTCGGCGTACACGATGTTTGCAAACAAAGGCAAGCGCGTTGCACCCACCTTTATCCGGCGTATCACAACCGCCAATGGGGCGACGACGGAAGCGCCGAACAAAGAAACGCGCCAGGTAATTTCGCCCCAGGTCGCGTATGTCATGACTTCGATGATGCAGGATGTCCTCAATCGCGGGACTGGCGCAAAGGTGCGTCAACAGGGCTTCAAAGCCATTGCTGCCGGAAAAACCGGAAGCTCACGCGATGGCTGGTTTGCAGGTTATACGCCAAATTTGGTCTGCGCGGTTTATGTCGGTTTTGATGACAACACGGATTTGGGCATCACCGGAGGAAATTCCGCCGCGCCAATTTGGGCATCTTTTATGCAACAGGCGCTGGCAATTCGTCCTGACCTCGGCGGAAATTTTGAAGACCCCGGCGGCATCACCACAGTTGAGATTGACCCATCAACCGGATTGACGGCGAAAGCAGGAGCGGTAAATGCGCGCAAAGAACTTTTCATTAACGGCACTGAGCCAAATAAAAAAGAGCCGGATAACACGCCTGATAATTCCAATGACGAAGAAGCCCGACCAGTTCCTGAATTAGAACAACCTGAGCCGCCAAAACAAAAAAACGCACCCAAAATAATTTCCAGTCTTACCAATGAAATGATTACAGCCCGTGCCTTGCGCGATACCGTAGTCTTTGAAGTCTGCGCACAAACCGGCCTGCTGCCAACGGATAATATCTGCACTCGCACCACTAATCGTCGTTTCAAACTAGGCAAAGAACCACACGAATTTTGCACAAAATCCGCCCATCTTAAACGCGGGCTTTAAGAAAGTAGCGCAACCAGCCCTGGTTGCGCATAGCTATTATGAAACGCTGGTTGTCCGCAAATTATCTAACCTTGCTTTGCCAATTGGTGCTGTGTGCCGGGGGGATTTACGCAATGCTTCACATCGTCCCAAATTTTCCAGCCTTGCCCTGGATCAGAGAATATACCGCCACTTCGACAACTGATTATTTACTGCGCCAATATTTGCCTGGCAGCAACGATTCACAATTTTCACCCTCGGTTGTTTTACGCCATGAGTTACTGCAACTTCCGCCCGATCAGGACATCCTGTTCGTCGGCGACACGCAACATCCAAACACTTTCTCTGTGCGCTGGCTGGTAGCGTATTTTGCCTTTCCACGTCGCATCGTAAATCCAATTTGTAACGTTCCGAATGAATGGAAACATCCGTATGACCCAGCGCAGGTTTCTGCCGTAATATTTTTTGGGAAGCCGCCTAATGTGAAAATCGCAGCGCCTCCGGTGCAGATTTTGCCGGGGCTGAAAATCCTCCGCATTGGAGGTGATGAACGATGGCAATCATTTTGTTTGCCGTAGCCATTTTGCTGTTATGGTTGGCTGGGCTGGGGCTGTATTTCCTGCTTACCAGAGAAACAAAACAATCCTGTGTTTACGAAATGACAGGTGTAAGTTTCCTGCTTGGAACTACATTTATTGCCCTTGGTTCTTTACTTACCTCTTTTTTTCTTACCAGCATTTTGAGCCGCGTTTTTCTAACTATGAGTTGCCTCGGATTGGGTGGCTATGGCGT
>JAYSTY010000010.1:0-1875 GCA_043719385.1 Blastocatellia bacterium
TGCCCTGCCCATCACGATCAATGGCGTGGTGCTGGATGCCAATTCCACCTTCAGTGATCTCTTTGCGGCGACCGCCTGGACGATCAATCGTGGGATGCCGATGGATTATGCGGCCTTGAATAATCTTTACGCCCAACTCAATAACTGTAAGAAAGATTAACAATCCCTATTTACTAAACCGAGAGTCTCTGTCATTCGCGGAGGCTCTCAGTTTTCACCTGAATGATTTATCACAAAAAAATAAAAAATAATTGACAACTGAAGCTGACAACGGTAGCTTAGTTGCTCACTGATAAACATTTTTAAGTTGATGCTGATTAATGCTGAAACGCTTAATTCAGCCTTTCAATTTACCGGCAGCTAAGACGCATTTGGAACCCCCGACCGAATTGTTTTCTCGCGCAATCAGAACAGAATTATTACAACTCTTGATTGTGACTACAATCATGCCCAAGCCGGCACTTGAGGCATATTTAATCCCCGACCATTTCCACACGTTACAGCGCTTAAAGCTGCTGTAAAACCATAAAGCAATGTGCTTTGTGCTGGGTTGGATAAAGGTTTGTCGGTAAATTTCATAAGCCCTATGCCGAACAACCCCTGTCCATCCTTTACCAAATAATTGATTTTCTGGAGGTATCCGATGACGAAGAAACTATTAATTCTGGTGGGATGTATTACGATCTGTTTACTCACCAATTTGAGCTTACGAGTTCCAACTCCTGTCCAGGCCCAAGCGGCGGCTTGTACGACAGCATCTGCTCCCGCCTTTACGCTGGGAGTTCAAAAAAATCTGCCGCTGCCAGGCGGTGGTGTCCTGAAAGACGGTGATCTTTTCTACCTGGGTGATAACAATGGTGTTAAGTTCACAACCCAGTCCGCTGGTGCGACCCTGGCAACCGTGCAACAATCAGCTTTCGGTATCGCCCCAGGCTATCCGAATACGATTGCCCTGCAGTTCAACACGTCCACTCCGAATTCAGTGGCGAGTGCAATTTCGTGTCTGGACAGTTTCTGGGACATCAGCTTCGTGCTGTATGGTGGCGACGCTACTACGGCAAATGCTAAATATGAACTGTATTTCCGACAGCCTGATGGCAGTAAACAGCTCAAGCTATTAGAATTTGTCAACACAGCCAATGGCCAGGGGACGACCGTTACGGCGATTCTTCCAGGCGGCGGTCTTTCAGCCGTTTCTCACTCGCCAGCAATAGTTGGAAATATCATTCCTTTTGATACAGCCACAACTGGTACTTCTAAGCGTACCGGACTGATAACACTGTCCCTGCCCATGGATGGCAGTGTGCTGGATTGTAATCAGCTGGAACTTCGGATTACAAATAATGGGACAGGTCGTCCCCAAATCGCCCTGGTCAATCTGGTGGTGACGCGCACGGCCACCAGTACGGCGTCAGGTACGGGCTTACAGTCAGGATTAACCGGGACATATCCAACCGCATTGAAGTGTGACAACATTTGCCCGGCTTGCCCAGTCGTTAGCACTTTAGTCTGCGACAAGACGATTTGTTTCTATGATGCTCCGACCTGGCTCAATCGCCTGCTCGGCAATTTCTCGCGTTACCAGAATTACTATGTCAGTCTGCCCTACTTCAATAACGGTCAGGCTTTCCCCATCAGCGCCAATTTCCAATACCAGATTGCGCAGGCCATTGGCTACGGCGCGGCCAATCCCAATGATCCCCGTGCCAAACTGATCTCGGCCTATGTCGCCGCCCAGTTAAGCTTCCAGGATCAGACCACTTTCTATTGGGCAGAGATGAGCAAGCAGAAACTCGGCTGCCACATTCGTATGCCGATGGCGATGCCGGGGATGCCCGCGCCGCCTCCTGCCCTGCCCATCACGATCAATGGCGT
>JAYSTY010000091.1:0-3929 GCA_043719385.1 Blastocatellia bacterium
CAATACGCGGGAAGATCAACCGGCGTTCGCTAAACCTTCGTATGAAGGCAAGATGCCTGCCAGCGCTGAACACGCAGGCGGTGAGAAAAAAGAAGGCGAGGCGAAAGAGAGCAAAGAAGAAGCAAAGCCTGAAGTAAAATCAGAGGCTAAACCGGAAGCCAAACCAGTGGCTTCTGCAACTTCAGCAGGGGCGACAAAGCATTAATTTGGGAAGTGAAATGGCAGTACCAGCAGAAGCAATCATTAGCAAATCACCAGCCGTTACAATCGGCGAGAAAGCGGCGGCTTATCTTGAATTAACCAAGCCGCGCATTACCTTTATGGTGGTGCTTTCCGCGCTGGCGGGCTTTTTCATGGCTTCACCTGGAAATATAAACTGGCTTAAATTTTTGCACTTCGCCATCGGTGTCTCGTTTCTATCGGGTGGCACTTCAACGCTGAACCAATATTACGAACGCGTGTCCGACAGGCTGATGCGACGGACGATGAATCGGCCTCTGCCAACCGGCAAGATGTCAGCCGTGGCGGCATTAGCATTTGGCTGTTTGCTGGTTTTGTTTGGTGAAATTTATTTAGGTGTGATGACCAATCTGTTGACGGCTACGCTTGGTTTTGCAGCGCTCGCCAGTTACGTTTTTTTGTATACGCCACTCAAACAGAAAACGACAGTTTGCACATTTATTGGCGCGTTTCCCGGCGCCTTGCCACCGCTTTTAGGATGGGCTGCTGCCAATAATGAAATTGCACTGGGCGGAATCGTGATGTTTGCGATTTTATTCCTCTGGCAATTTCCGCATTTCCACGCAATTGCAATGATGTATGCCGAAGAGTACGCCCGTGCCGGAATCAAAATGCTGCCCGTCGTTGAGCCTGATTGCAAAGCAACGGCGCGACAAATCATTGGTTATGCGGCGGTCTTATTACCGGTCAGCCTGCTGCCGTATTTTCTGAAAATGTCAGGGAGCGTTTATTTAGTTGGGGCGTTAGTTTTAGGCTCAGCATTCTTGTATGTGAGCATTCAAACGGCCCGCTCCAAAACAAAAACCGATGCGCGCAAATTACTCAAAGCATCGGTCATTTACCTGCCATTAATATTTATTTTGATGGTGATTAGTTCTTAACTATTCGCTGCTCGTTTAATTCTGTCCATTAACGCCAACCCTAACCCGCGTTCCTCCACCGACTCACAATAAATTGTCTGAATTTCTGCTTCATCGCATTGACGAAAGAACTGAAACAGCGACTTCGCATATTGCGCAACATTCTGGCAAATTAAAACCTGCTTGAATTCAGCGCTGTATGGGGGAGCTTGTAGCCCAATGAAGGCAGAATTGTTTGGCCTCATTTCAGTCAAATCATTCACCACGACAACCTGAGCGTGGGGCGAGTAATGACGATACTTGAGGCCCGGACTTCGCGCAGGGGAATTGGCGTCAGCTTTAGCCAGTTGAGTTGCCGGAATCACGGCGCGTAATTGCTCCAGCGTGATTGCGCCGGCACGAAGCACGAGCGGAATTTCCTGTGTGCAATCAACAACAGTTGATTCAAGCCCGAAATCCGTTTGCTCACCCTTAAGAATACAACTAATGCGACCATCAAGATCAGTCTTGACGGCCTCCCAGGTGGTAGGGCTGGGCTTGCCGGAAAGATTAGCAGAAGGCGCAACAAGCGGGCAGCGACAGGCGTTAATAAAATCCAGCGCAGTTTGATGAGCAGGCATTCTGACACCGATAGTTGCAAGCCCAGCCGTCGCAATTGGCGGGACCTCCGCGCTTTTCGCCAGCACCAAAGTTAGCGGGCCAGGAAAAAAAGCATCCATCAGTTTTGCCGCAACAGGAGTAATTTCACTAACTATTTGTTCGATCTGAGAGCGGCTGCCGAGATGCGCAATGAGTGGGTTATCAGTGGGGCGGCCTTTGGCTAAAAAAATCTTCTGGATCGCGTCCTGGTCAAAAATATTTGCGCCTAAGCCATAGACAGTCTCAGTGGGAAATGCCACGACTTCACCGGAAGAGATAAATTCAGCGGCGACCTTAATTGAATCCGTAATCATTGTTTTCATCACGGGCGGAGTATAGCAATTTATTGAACTAAACATAATCGCACTAAAAGTCTGAGTTTTGGTCATTGAGATTGACCCGTCGGTAAAGATTATCGGTCAATTTGAATTCTTTCCAGCTCGCCTGAAGCGCTACGAGTTTAAAATCAGGTCAGGTTGAAACCTGAGGAAGAGAATCGTTGTGAAGTAATGGTAAAAATGTATTGAACCACTCAGCAGGTTGCGCTAGTATGTGCTCACCCTGGATTCTATTCTTCACCATATCTGAATAGAACAAATCCCCTAACCCATTAAAATTTACCGCGCTGTTTAGCCGTAGGGCTGAATTTTATTACAGCAATTTGCGTGATAACAGTTACCAGATGAGAGCCTGAGTTAATAATTTTGCGTTCCGCCTCGACTTCAAGCTCAAGCAATTCGGGATTGAGCAAGACCTGGTGAATGGAAAAAAGACGCCCTACTTAAGACAAATTCATGCAGCTAAGAATCAAAGATAACTCGGCCCTGAGCTTAATTGATCCTTCGTCATCCGGGAGATATGACCACGCTTCTTTTTTGAAAAGCTCAATTGCTGTCCTCTTTCGCCGCAAATGGCTGGTCATGGCAATTTTTATCATTACTGCAATGGGTGCAACGGCCTTCGCTATGCTGACTCCAAATCGTTATAAGTCATCCATGAAAATTTTGATTAAAAACGAACGAGTGGACGCGGCGGTTTCGGCGGAAGATCATACCTGGTCGGATCGTAAAGGCGTCAGTGAGGAAGCGATTAACTCCGAAATCGAATTACTGAAAAGTAAAGACCTGGTGCAGCAGGTGGCAGAAAAACTCCACCTGGATAAACGCAATAAAGAACCTGGATTATTGAGTGCCCTGAAGGGCAGGAATGCAAATAGTACTAATCGCCCAATGGGGCTGGATGATGCTGTCCAAAATTTGCAAAACAATTTGGAAGTCAGTCCGGTTAAAAAAGCAGACATTATTGAAATCACTTACG
Source organism: Blastocatellia bacterium (assembly GCA_043719385.1). GTDB lineage: Bacteria > Acidobacteriota > Blastocatellia > RBC074 > RBC074 > JAFDVL01. The sequence continues at coordinate 3,057 of JAYSTY010000091.1, forward strand.
TTGACACTTCACCAGAGATGTGCGCCGCAGTTTTAAAGCAACTGGCAACTGATTATTTGGATAAGCATCTCCAACTTCATCAAATTCCTGGCGCCCTGCAATTTTTCAAAGATCAGAGTTCCACTTCTGAACAACAGTTGCGTGCAGTGCAGGGGGAACTGACCGGGTTTCGCAAGCGGAACGAAGTCACTGATTTGGAGACACAAAAAAAACTGGCACTTAATTATCAAAGTGATTTGGAAAAAGTCTTAATGAAAACCGAGGCGGACATTCAGGATGCCGGAAAAAAGATTGAGCAAATGCGCCAGCAAATTAACTCCATGCCGACCCGCATCCTGACGCAAAGCCGCGAAATCCCCAATCAATTCGCGGTGGAAAGATTTAATTCGGCTTTGCTTGAATTGCGGAATAAACGCACGCTCTTACTGACAAAATTTCGGGAAGATGATCGCCTGGTACAGGAAGTGGATACGCAAATTCAGGATACCAAAATAGCTTTGGAAAAAGCTGAGAAATTCAAAGGCGTCGAAAATCAGACTGATCAAAATCCGGTGCGGCAGGGATTAGAACCGGAACTTCACAAGACAGAGGCCGCCCTGGCCGGACTGCGCGCACAAAAAGAAACTTTGAGCAGGCAACTGGGCGAATATCAGGGCAGATTGAAGCGGCTTGAAGAAGCCACGCTCAAAAACAATGAATTGGAGCGAACCCTCAAACAGAGCGAGGACGCGTACAAACTTTATTCCAAAAAAGAAGAGGAGGCGCGTATTGCTGAGGCGCTGGATCAACAGAAAATTGCTAATGTGATGATCGCGGAATCGCCTGCTGTTCCGCTCTCGCCATTTAAACCGAATCGCCCGTTGACGCTGGCTT
>JAYSTY010000092.1:0-9562 GCA_043719385.1 Blastocatellia bacterium
GATTTAGTGCTGACAGATTTGAAAATGGCTGGCATGGACGGCATTGAATTACTCAACGAGTTGTCACAAATGGACAGTTCCATCCCGGTCATTATGATGACTGCACACGGCTCCATTGAAACGGTCAAAGAAGCCTTACGCGGTGGCGCTTTTGATTATTTGCAAAAGCCGCTTGATCGTGCCGAACTGCTGGAAACAATTGCACGCGCCGTAGCCAAAATGCGCGCCGTAGACGAAGAAATTGTTGGCATTTCCGGCCCCATCGAACGCGTCAAAAAAATGATCGTCAAAGTCGCAGGCTCCAATTCGACGGTGTTAATTCGCGGCGAATCCGGCACTGGCAAAGAACGCATCGCGCGCGCCGTCCACAAAGCCAGTCCGCGTGTTAACGAAAGATTTCAAGCGGTCAACTGTGCGGCAATCAATGAAAATTTATTGGAGTCCGAATTGTTCGGACACGAGAAAGGATCATTCACGGGCGCACATGCCGAGAAAAAAGGCTTGTTTGAAATCTCTGACAAAGGCACACTTTTTCTGGATGAAATTGGCGAACTCAACGTCAGCATGCAAGCCAAATTGTTACGCGCGTTGCAGGAAAAAGAAATCACTCGCGTGGGCGGAACAAAATCCATTAAAGTTGATGTCAGAGTATTGGCCGCGACCAACCGCGACCTCGAAGCGATGGTCAAAGAAAAACATTTCCGCGAAGATTTATTTTATCGCCTGAATGTGATCCCGCTGGATATTCCTCCGCTGCGTCAGCGCCGCGATGACATTACCGTTTTGATGGATTATTTCCTGCGCAAACATAGCGCGAATTCGGGTGGGAAGCCGATGAAAGTCGTCGCCGAAGCGCGTAAAATGTTGCTGGATTATGCGTGGCCTGGCAATGTCCGCCAACTTGAATCGGCCATTGAACGCGCCCTGCTCCTGGCTGAAAGTGACGAGATCACTGTCGAAGATTTACCGATAGAAATTCGCAATGTCGCACGCCTCGAAGGGAGCGGCGGTTTCAAGCTTCCAGCCGAAGGACTTGATTTTGAAGAACTCGAAAAATCCCTGCTAATTCAGGCCATGGATCAAACCAATTGGAACATCACCCGCGCCGCAAAATTACTAGGACTGTCGTTCCGCACCATGCAGTATCGCCTCGATAAATTTGGCCTCGCACGGCCCAATCGTGGCGGCAAAGAAGAGGAAATGGAAGCGGAAGAATTGGAATAGTTTTTGTGCTCGAAGTGTTGCTATAATTCAGGAAAAGTTAGCGCAGAGGTAAGTTATGATACATCAAATTTTGGAAGGAACGTGGGAAGAAGTTAGTTGCCATGCCAGCGAATTGTCAGGACGAAGGGTAAGGTTGACGGTCCTGCCCGATCAGGAAAATCGGGAGCCGAACGAAGCCATGCTTGCGGCTATGCAAAGAATTGCGAAGCGTAACCAGGATAAGCCTTTAACCTCCAGTAAAACTACGCAAGACTTATTACGCCAAGCCAGGGATGGAGGCATGTTTGGTTATGGATCAAAAGAATAGTCCTGAGATGGTTGTCCTTGATGCAAATGTTTTGATAGCAATCTGCGCCAGGGAAAACGACAAACTGCGCCAGGCCGAAGCTGTTATCAACGACTATGCTGCTCAGGGTGTAAGTTTTTATGCACCAGGAGTCGTTGTCGCTGAAGTTTTATACGTCTTGTGCTTAAAACTTCAAGAGGGGCTGTTATCTTCAACCACCTATCAGGAGTCCATCGAAAATTTTCAGGATCAAATGACGGGGATTTCTCCGCCACCGCGTGGAGACAATTCCTTAATTGCACGCGCTGTAGAAATACGTCGCACTTATGGATGTAGTCGTTCTTCCGATGCTATTTACATTGCTTTGGCTGAAGACCTGAGCAAGACAAGCGAGGTTGAAATTCTAACCTTTGATAAGGGGCTTGAAAATCAGGTGGCGAAGAATGCGCCGACTGTCAAAATTCGCCTGCTCACGCCTCTGGTTGTTAACTAATTCTCTAATCCCTATACCGTGAAAAATACTCTTTACCAAATCGGCATTGACCTCGGCGGCACAAAAATCGCCGGAACTATTCTCGACCACGAAGGCAACGAAATCTTTGCCGAACACCAGCGCCCGCGCCGCAACACCGAACAGGAAAAAGGCTACGCGAATATTGTGGACAAGATTGTCTCGCTGTACGAAGAATTAAAATCGCACCTCGGCACAGCGGAACATACCTTTGGCATCGGCACACCAGGAGCAGTTTCTAAAAAAACCGGCCTGCTCAAAAATTCTAATACAGTGTGCCTGAATGGTTCGCCGCTCAAACAAGACCTCAGCGAAAAAATCGGGCGCGATGTCGCGATTGAAAATGATGCAAATTGTTTTGCGATGGCAGAAGCGAAAAACTACCCTGGCCAGGTCGTCTTCGGCGTCATTATGGGAACGGGTTGCGGCGGCGGTATCGTCGTCAACGACCAGGTAATTTCGGGACTTCAATCCATCGGCGGCGAATGGGGACATCACACAATCTATCCGCAAGACGGGCCGTATTGTTATTGTGGCAAGCGCGGCTGCATCGAAACTTTGATTTCCGGCGGCGGCTTGAAAAATCGTTTTTATGAAAGATTTCGCGTCCCGCTGGAAGTAAAACAAATTTTCGATCTGGCGAAAAAAAGCGACAACTATGCGACGGCATTTATAGATGAATTTTACGATAATTTTGGTATCGCGCTCAGCAACTTAATCTCTATCCTCGACCCTGATGTCGTCGTGCTGGGCGGCGGGCTGTCAAATATTGATGAGCTGTATACGATTGGCCGAGAGCGCGTCCGCAAGTATATTTTCAGCGATGAACTGGAGACGCCAATGGTCAAAAACAAATACGGAGATTCGGCAGGGGTTATTGGCGCGGCGTTGATTGGAAAATAAAAATAACTATGTTCTAAAGTTTGGTAGCGTTACGGCCTTGTAAAATCAGCATCACGATCACCACCAGCACCAAAATCATATCCAGCCCGGTCAGGCCAATAGAAATTCCATGCAGTTGCCCGAATAAAATTTTGGCGGGATCAGTGGCAGTTAACGTATCAAGCTGATCACCAAATTGCGCTCTGATGTCATGAATTTTTGCAGCGACGATGAAGCGCGCAATAAATGTTGTCAGCAAAGTTGCCAGATAAATTCCAAGTTCGACAAACCAGACTTTGCGTCTGACTTCACGCGCCAGCAGGAGCAGCAGCAGCAAGACCACGCTCATCACCAACCCGGTATATTCCAAATTTGCCAGCACTGGCGCCACCAGATCGCCTGCCATGCGACGCGTAGGCAGCACGGCAAAAGCTGCCTGTGCCACCGCCGTCGTAAAAAAAACCATCGCGCCTAACCATAATCCAAGCAATGCCAGTCGTAATCTTTGGGACATAAAATTTACTTACTCTCCACGAATGGCTGCAGGTGATTTTTCAAAAACTTTTCCGCTTCTTCCAGCGCAGCATCGTGGCGCTGGCGTAAATCTTCCAACGTTAATGGAACCAGCTTGTCGGGCATTATTCCATCGCCTTCGAGCTTGCGCCCTTTTGGTGAAACGTAGCCGAATTCGCTGACATCAAGCTCCCCACCACCTTTTAATTTCTTGCGTGTGGCCGCTAGCAAACAGCCGCAGCTTTGCCGACCAATAACCCACGCACGCCCGATTTCCTGCATAACTCCGGCAAATAATTCCGAGCCGCTGCCGGATGATTCGTTGACAATAACAATTACCAGGCCTTTGTAAATTTGCCCGCCGGAACGCCCGGCAGCCAGCAGATCAGGACGCCCGGAACGCCTGATAAATTTACCAAACGGAACCAGATTCCCAAAAAAATAACTGCCAATTTCCAGGACCTCTGCCGGAGCGCCGCCGCCATTGCCACGCAAATCAACAATTAATCCCGGCGTATGTTTGAGCGCAATTAATTCCTGTCTGAATTGTTCATGCCCCGGAGCTTTCCAGCGGTTCAATTTGATGTACCCCAATCCCGATTCCAGCTTATGCCCAAAAACCTGCACCGCAGTCGAATACACTTTGCGCGTTAATTTCACTTCAAATGTTTGTGAGGCGTCTGCCGGGTTTTCCAGCCACAGTAAAACTTCACTGTCTTCAGCACCATCAAGCAGGTTGACGTACGCCAGAATTTTAGTTGCACGATCAGAGGAAGAAGAACCAATCAGCGCATAAATTTCTGTCAGCCTTTCTTCAATCGGTTTTTTATTAATAGCTCTAACAATCATGCCTGGTTTCACGCCAGCTTTTTCCGCTTCAGAATTCGGAATAACACTTACAATTACGTTTTGCCCTTCGACTTCAGAAATTGAAATTCCCGGCGTGACAGCTTCGAGGCGATCATACAAATATCGTTTGTAGGGATCACGGATCCGCGTATGCGCATCGTGCAACTCGCCCACCATCGTTTGCAAAAGCTGATAAAACGCGGCCTCATCTGTGACCTCCCCCACGCGCTCTTTGTAACGTTTCCGCACGTCTTTCCAATCCACGCCGTTCATTTTCGGGTCGTAGTATTTTTCGCTGACGGTCGTCCAGACATAATCAAAAATTTCTTTACGATCTTTGCCGGAAAGGGCAGGCTGAACAGGAACCTGAGCGAATGCCGCGAGCATCACAGCCATCACGACAGCCCAAAGTAAAATGATGCGAAGAATGTGGCGAGATTTCATGAATCAACCATGTTTAAGAGGGCAGATTTTAGCTTCTATCAGTTCGCAGACATCACATGCGCAATTGTGCGATAATTTGGCTGAGCTTTTGAATATCTTCTTTGGCGGCTTCGAGGGTGCGTTTGCTCGCCATGTAATTTTTCCAATGCTCAGTCTCCACCAAAACTTTCAACTTCTCTTCGCCCAATGCGCCAGCCAGCATTGCCAGGATAATCCCCGCGATTTGCGTATGCTCAACATAGCTCGCAATGACGGCATAAGCAGTTTCTGCGGCATCTAAATCAAATTGTTTTTCGTTTTCGCTCATTGCACAAATGGCAGTTCAGTAATTATTGCGCGGCCCTGCTCAACTTCGTTTTGCTGCAAAATAAATTTCGTTCCGACCGCCAGATAATAGCGATGCACATAACCCAGCGCGATGATGCGATCAAGCGTGAGGCTTTTTATGCTGCTCGTGATGACGCCGATTTTTTTGCCATCCTCAGTCCAAAGCTCAGTACCTTTTTCCGGCACATCATTCGCTTCAATTAACAACCCGCGCAATTGTTTCGCCGGCTGACCACGCCAATGAATCCGGGCAATAACTTCCTGACCAAGATAGCAACCTTTGGTATAGCTGATCGCTTTCTCAAAACCGGCTTCGAGCAAAATATTATTTTCGTCCACGTCTACGCCTTCGCGTGGGATACCCGCTTCCAACCGCGCAATTTCTAAAGCTTCGCTGCCTGTGGCGGTTGCGCCACACTCAAGCAAAGCCTGACGAATTTGGATTTTGTCTGCACTGGCCATCATCAAATCAAACCCTTGTCCACCGCAGCGCGAATGTGAGGCGAGCAAAATTTTTGTGCCGTTAATTGCGCCAGAATAATTGCGATATTCCGGCGCAGTTTCGATTGGTTGCGCCATTAATTCTGACAACAACTTTGCTGCCTTCGGCCCCTGCAACGAAAGTACAGAATTTTGCTCTGTGACATCGTTAACAAAAAATTCTCCGGCGGGAACAAAGCGACTGAGGTTTTTGAAAATCACTTCGCGGTACTGCGCATCCAGTTCGATTAAAAATTTCTCGCCAGTTTGGTAAAAGCGACAAAGCGCCACAACTTTGCCCTGAACATTAAGAAAAGCCGCGAGGGTTCCTGCGCCTGTTTGCAAGGCTTTCACGTCGTTCGTGACCAGGCCGTTGAGAAATTGCACAGCGTTTTTGCCGCTGACTTCAAGCAGTGCAGTAAACGGCAGTTCGATGATGGCTGCGGTATGGCGCAGAGCTTCGTATTCGCTGCGCACAGCGCCATAATCGCGTGGGGTTATCGTGTTGATGATTGGTGAATTGACGGCTTGAATTGACATGGAAATCCAGACTCAAACACAAAAACAATGGTTAGATCCTTTATTCCTCAAACAGCGTTGCGTGCATTTGCCGGAAGCGTTCGGCATGCGCTCTTTCGGCCTTGGCTAAAGTCGCAAACCAGTCGGCAACTTCGTCCAGGCCTTCGCTGCGTGCGGTTTGCGCAAATTCCAGATACATTTCATTGCCCTGCCAACTTTCATCCTGAAGCGCTGAGGCAAGATTTTGCTGTGTCGTGCCAAATGGTTTACCCGTCGCCGGATCACCGACTTCTTTTAAAAAATCCAAGCTCCCCTGCGAATGACTGGCCTCGCCCTCGGCCATATCGCGGAACATTCCGGCAGCATCGGCATAGCCCTCGACATCGGCCTGACGAGCGAAGTACAAATAGCGGCGATTGGATTGCGCCGCCTCAGCAAAAGAGGCTTTGAGATTTTCGCTGGTTTTTGATCCGGCTAATTTGGACATAGAAAAATCAAAAGGCAAAGCGCAAAACTTAAAAGGCAAAAGGCCGGAACTTTATTGTTAATTGAATAAAGAGAAGTACCGACCTTTTAAGTTTTGCTCTTTGCCTTTTGCCTTTTAATTTAAGCAGAAAACGAAGTTCCGCAACCACAGCCACCGCTCGCGTTCGGGTTACTGAAGGTAAAGCCTGATCCCATCACGTTATTGACGTAATCAATTTCTACGCCGCTGAGGTATTGGGCACTGAACATATCAACGAAAACTTTTACTCCTTCTTTGACGACGACCTCATCGGTTTCCGCCGGAGCTTCCTCAATATTCATCGCATATTGAAAGCCTGAACAACCGCCCGGCACGACCCGGACACGCAAGCCGCCCTGTTCGCCAGGATTTTCAGTTTCGATAAATTTCTTAACTTCACTAATCGCATTTTCTGTTAGAACGAGTTCCATAGTTGTTTAATTCTCCCTGTAAAAAAATCAAATTATTCCGTTATTAAATCGCCGAATCCGGCTACTTCCTCGCGCAAGGTTCTTTCCACCATCCCCTTGAGTGTGATCGTCGAACTGGGACAACCAACACACGCGCCTTTCAGCTTAACACGAATGTCGCCATTTGTGGCGATAGCCACCAATTCAATATTGCCGCCATCAGAAATCAGCGCCGGGCGGATGCGATCCAAAGCTGCTTCAACCTGCGCGACTGAAATTTCAGGAGAGTCGTCAAAGATCATAATTAGGTTTTCCTCCCCTTCCGCTGCGAACGACAAATATAGCGAAATTTTCTAAAAATTTCCAGTTTTGCCAGCATGCAAAACTGATTCACAAGCAAGCGGCTACAATCCTGGTAGTACCAATTCTTTACTGCGAGCATTCACGCCGAGCCTTTCCAGCGTCATACGCAAAAGGCAGGTATTCATTCATCATTCATCTGTGCTACCTGTTCACCTTAGCATCACGAAACAAATTAGTTGTATAGTTCTTGCAGCAGGAGGTTTCGACAGGATGCGACGCTGGTTATCTGCAAATTATCTTATGCTGCTTTGCCAATTAGTGCTGTGTGCCGGGGGGATTTACGCAGTGCTGCACCTCGTCCCCAATTTTTCGGCATTTCCCTGGATCAGAGAATATAACGCCTCTTCGACAACTGATTATTTACTGCGCCACTATTTGCCCGGCAATAACAATGCAGGCCTTTCGCCCTCGGCTGTTTTACGGCATGAGTTGCTCCAACTCCCACCCAATCAGGACATCCTGTTCGTCGGCAATACACAACACCCAAATACTTTGCCTGTGCGCTGGCTGGTGGCGTATTTTGCCTTTCCACGGCGGGTAGTGAATCCAATTTGCAACGTTCCGAATGAATGGAAACATCCGTATGATCCGGCGCAGGTTTCGGCGGTGGTATTTTTTGGGAATCCACCAAATGTAAAAATCACAGCGCCCCCGGTTCAGATTTTGCCGGGGCTGGAAATCCGCCGACTTGGAGGTGATGAACGATGGCAATCATTTTGTTTGCCGTAGCCATTTTGCTGTTATGGCTGGCCGGATTGGGACTGTATTTCCTGCTTACCAGCGAGGCAAAGCAATACTGCATTTATGAAATGACCAGCTTGAGTTTCCTGCTTGGAACGACCTTTATTGCCCTTAGTTCATTACTTCTCTCTTTCTTTCTAAATACCATTTTGCAGCGCACTTGCCTGACATTGGGTTGCTTTGGACTTGGTGTCTATGGAATTTCGCAAGCTTGCAAAAAAAACAGATGGCATAAACGCACGGGACACAATCAAGTTTGGAAAACTCTCCAGGTCATCATTTTACTGGCACAGATATTATTTGTCGGGTGGTTGGGAATGCGCACGACTCTGAGTTGGGACGGGCTGTTTAATTGGGAAATGAAAGCAAAGGTTTTTTATGAACAGGGTGGGATCTCAAAACGCTTTTTGCAATCCGAGGCGCTGGCCTGGGCACACGTGGATTATCCGCCCCTGATGCCGCTTAACCAGGCCTGGATATACGCGTGGCTGGGCGCCGCAAATCAGAATGCAGGCAAGATGTTTTGTGTCATATTTTACGCTGTTGCCGTGTTAATTTTGCTAAGCCGATCAACTGATTTTTCAGGCGCTCGAAAGTTCAATTATGCGTGGTTGATGTTTGGTATTCCACTTACCTGGATGGGTGAGGGCAGCACGACTACCGGGCATGCGGATTTTCCGTTGGCAGTGTTTTATCTCGCTGCTGCTAAATTATTAAGCGAGTTTAGCAGGACAGGGGAACGCGCAAAGCTGAAGTTGTTAGGCGCAGTTGCCTTAGGGCTGGCATTTATCAAACAGGATAGTGTTGTGTTGTTGGTAGCACTACTACTGGCTTTAGTGTTCGTCTTATGGGGGAAACGCTTACCGCCACCAGAACCGACGCTGGTAGTTGATCAGCAAGTGAGTTATCGCTGGAGTTTGGTCTTATTTCCCGCTGCACTTTTGTACTGTTTTTGGAAGCTGAGTATGCGGTGGCTGAGTCCCTGGTTTGGCCAGGATTTTCAATTGACCTCGCACGTCAGTTGGCAATCTTTATTAGAGCGGAGTAAAGCAGTTGGCCACTTCTTCTTTTGGGAATTGCTCAACCCGCTTCACTGGGGCGCCTTGTGGATCGTCTTTTTTGTCTTGCTGGGAGCGCTGTTATTTTCGTTGTTAGTGAAATATTGGCGAGCCAACATCGCGCCCTGGCAATATAAAAACTTACTGGATACAGCGCTACTTATAGTGCTTGTGCTGGTTCCCTTAGGCGGGTATTTTTTAATCTATCTATTTATCTGGACAAGCCCGGAATGGCTTACCTTAGACTATTGGCTGATGACCTCCGCAGCCCGTTTAATGCTACAAATTTCTTTGGTCGCATTGCTCAGTGTTCAAGGCTTAGCGGAGCTATCCCAGGGCGAGGAGAAGCAACAATAAGTAGGTTGGCATAAAGAATCTGGTAGAATGAGAAGCTATGAAAACACCAACGAGATTTATCACGGAAGTTACTGCCGAGGAACAAGCCGAATT
>JAYSTY010000093.1:0-24029 GCA_043719385.1 Blastocatellia bacterium
ACCTTACCGTTTACCGATGAATATCGTGTGCATAGTTTTGGTGAACGATTAATTTCCAATCGGATCCGCGCACGGTCAACGAGTGGATATTCGCTGTTCTGGTCCGATCCATGGGGCAAATCAAACAACGATTATGATTTGTTTATTCTTGATTCAACCCTGACTTTCCTGAAAGGAGCCTCGCTCCGCGATCAAACGGGGACACAAGACCCTTATGAGTTTATTAGCTCTACAAATATTGCCACCGGTGATCGTATAGTGATTGCCAGGCTCAACAATGCTCAGCCCCGCGCCTTGCATTTGAATACAATACGCGGGCAATTAGCCATCGCCACGATTGGGCAAACCAAAGGGCATAGTGGAGCCGCAAACGCTATTTCGGTAGCTGCCGTTAATGCCGCCGTCGCCAATGGTGGCGCGTTTTCGGGCGGCTATACAAACCCGGTCGAGACATTTTCCTCGGATGGCCCACGGCGTGTGTTCTTCAACCCGGATGGCTCGCCTATCGTGCCAGGCAATTTTCTTTTCACTACGAATGGAGGCACAGTGCGGCAAAAACCCGACATCGCGGCGGCCGACGGAGTTTCAACTTCAGTGCCAGGGTTTACCTCATTTTTTGGAACCTCAGCGGCTGCACCTCATGCCGCTGCGATTGCGGCATTGATAAAATCGTTTGCGCCCAACCTCACCGGCAAACAAGTGCGTGACCTGATGGTTTCTACGGCTCTTGATATTGGCCCGTATGGTTGGGATCGCACGGCGGGACAAGGCATTGTCACACCGCTCGGCAGTTACCTGGCATTCTCGCCATCGCCGCTACTGCAATATTTTGGAGCAGAAACTTTTCCTGTTGATGGAGACCGCGACAAATTTATTGAGCCGGGCGAAACCGCGCAACTAAATGTTATCTTCTTTAACGAAGGAAATGCGCCAGCTAATAACCTGAAGGCCAAAGTTACTTCCTCCACGCCAGGCATTACAATGGTGGCGGGCGAATCTGACTACGCTTCAATTGCTGATGGCAAAGCAGGCGTGAATCTTTCGCCGTTCCGGTATAAATTAGCCAGCAACGTACCATGTGGCACACCCGTGAATTTTACGGTGAGCTTTTCCGCCAATAACTTACCTGCACGCACCGCCAATTTTTCCGTGCAAACCGGACAACCAGGAACAGGGGCAAAAATCACTCCGTACACGGATGTGCCTGTAGCAATCCCGGATGGAGTCACTACCGGAGTTGCCATTCGCGTCCCTGTCAGTGGCTTAACCAACACCATCAGCAGGATCAGTTTTCGCATTGACGGCACAAACTGTTCCACCGCTGCCGGAGTGGGTCTGCAACACGCCTGGGTAGGTGACCTCACCTTACGCCTGACTTCACCGGCAGGCACAACTGTTACTTTGATGAGTGCGCCTGGCGGCGTTAATAACTTTGGACAAAATTTCTGTAACACATTATTCGATGATGCTGGAACAGTTTCTATCCAAAATATTTTGCCCACAGGAGCTCCTTACACAGGCACATATAGGCCTGCCTCGCCGCTGGCTGCCTTTAACGGTGAAAACCCAAATGGCAACTGGACATTACAAGCGATTGATTCGACAACACCAGATGCTGGTATCCTGCGCGCCTTTTCAATCCTTGTTTACACTTACGATTGTCAACAAAATGCCGTCACCATTGATAGCAACAACACGAATGTGAGGCAATCAAGCCGTGCGTCCGCGGCGGCAAGAACGGTCAATCCCCGTTAATGCTCACGCAAAATTTTATTTGCCTGAAAATAAAGGCCGCAGAGAGTTTTTTCTGCGGCCTGTTTTTATCGTTTTTTTCAATTTGCTCAATTCACTTGCGCGTTACCCATTCATACAAAGTCGGCAAGACAAACAACGTCAGCAACGTCGAAGTAATCAAACCACCGATCACGACGGTTGCGAGCGGTCGTTGCACTTCGGCTCCGGGGGCGGTTGAGATTGCCATTGGGATGAAGCCTAAACTTGCGACTAAGGCGGTCATTAATACAGGTCGCAAACGCGAACTGGCTCCATCCAGCACGGCTTCGCGCAAAGATTTTCCCTGTTCACGGAGCTGATTGATATAACTCACCATCACTACGCCGTTCAGAACTGCGACACCGAAGAGAGCGATAAATCCAACGGAGGCAGACAAGCTCAAATTCAAATGTCGAAGCCACAAAGCCGCGACTCCGCCCACCAATGCGAACGGCAAATTTGCAATAATCAACGTTGCGTATTTCATCGAATTAAAAGTTGAGTACAGCAGTAAAAAGATCAATAAAATCGCTATTGGTACGACAATGTAAAGCCGCTTCATTGCACGCTGCTGATTCTCAAATTCGCCGCCCCAGGTCAGATAATATCCGGTCGGCAATTTTATTTCTTGTTCGATTTTCTTTTGCGCTTCGGCGACAAAGCTGCCGATGTCGCGCCCTCGCACATTTGACTGAATCACGAGGCGGCGCTGCGCGTCTTCGCGGTTGATGACTTCGGGGCCTTCGGCATTTTTGATTGTTGCTACCTGACCGAGCGTGACACGTTCGCCGCCTGGAGTTGGAACCAGCAAGCTCAAAATTGATTGATTATCTTTGCGCCGCGCTTCGGGCAATTTCACGACGACATTGAAGCGTTTTCGCCCGTCAATTACTTCCGTCGCAGTCTCACCGCCGATGGTTGTTTCAATCACTTGTTTGATGTCTTCGACACGCAATCCGTACCGCGCCATTTCAGGGCGATTGATTTCAATCCGCAATTCGCCTGCGCCGCTGAGGACTTCAACTTGGACATCAGCAGAGCCTTCGACTTTTTCCAAAACTTTCTGAATTCGCTCAGCATTTTGTTGCAATGTCTCGAAATCATCCCCGAATAATTTCACTGCGACATCTGCACGCACACCGGAAATTACTTCGTCCATGCGCATTTCCAGAGGTTGTGTGAAGTTGTAAGCGACCCCGGGAACACCTTTCAATTTTTCATCAAAAACTTTTATCAAGCCTTCGCGTGTCTGTGCTGATTTCCATTCTGCCTGCGGCTTCAAAATCACATAAACATCGCCCTGATAAATGCCCATCGTGTCGGTCGCTAAATCGGGTCGTCCCAATTTCGTGACGACGTTTTTGACTTCGGGGAATTCCAGCAGGGTTTGTTCGACCATCCGCGAAATATCCACGGCTTGCGTGAGTGAAACCGATGGCAGGCGACGCGTTTCAATCAGGAATTGTCCTTCATCCAAACGCGGCATGAATTCTGTTCCCAAACGGCTCATCGAAACCAGCGACACGATCACGGCGAGCAACGATAAGCCAACGGTCAGCACTCGCCATTGCATCACTACTTTCAGCAGACGGCGATAAATGGCTTGCATCCCCAGCATGAATTTTTCGTGTAAGCCATGTTTGTGCGGACGCAGCGTCAATGATCCAAGTGCCGGAACCAACAACAACGTCAACAATAATGCACCAATCAGTGCGCAACACACCGTTAATGCCATCGGACGAAACATGCGCGCTTCCAATCCTTCCAAAGCAAACAGCGGCAAATAAACTGCGACAATAATAATAATGCCAAAAACGATAGGTTTGCCGACTTCGAGCGCGGAAGAGCGAATGATGTTGAGGCGAGAATTTTTTATTTGCGCGGCGGTGGTGTCATCAGGATTTGCCGGAGTACTGTTGATCCGGCTAATGAAATTTTCAATCATCACCACTGCGCCATCTACCAGTAAGCCAAAATCAATTGCGCCCAGACTCATCAGATTAGCCGTCAGTCCAAACGCCTTCATGCCGATGAACGCAATCAGCATTGAAAGTGGAATGATGACCGCGACAATCAACGACGCGCGAATATTCCACAGGAACAAAAACAGTACCGCAATCACCAGCAAACCGCCTTCGACTAAATTCGTAGCAACTGTGCGAATGGTGCGATTGATGAGGTCTGTTTGTTCGTAGAACGGAACAATTTGTACGCCGCCCGGTAATGATTTTTCAATTTGCTGATAGCGTTCATGGACTTTTTCAATGACATTTTTCGAACTTTCGCCCCGCGTCATAATCACCATGCCTGACATGACTTCGCCCTTGCCATCTTTGCTGACTGCACCTTGTCGCACGGCAGCACCAATCTCTACCGTGGCTACATCTTTGACCAGAATCGGAACGCCTGAAGTCGCTTTGACGACAACATTGCGGATGTCTTCTTCCGCATTGGCTGCTTCAAAGCGTCCGAGTCCACGCACGGTGAAACCTTCTGAACCGCGTTCGATGTAACTACCGCCAAAGTTTTCATTGCTATTTGCCAACGCTTGATACACATCGCGTAACGTTAAGTTGTACGCCACCATTCGTTCAGGATTGACCAGCACTTGATATTGCTGTGTGAATCCACCCCAGGAACTGACATCGTTCACACCTGCCACTGTGCGCAATTGCGGTCTAACCACATATTCCTGCAAGGTTCGCAATTCCATCGGGCTTTTATTTTTGCCTTCAATCACGTAATGGCTGATTTCATTAAACGGGGTAGCGGGTGGACCCAGCGCAGTGTCAGCACCTTGCGGCAACCGATTACGCGCTTCCTGCAAACGCTCGGTGACTTGCTGGCGAGCGAAATAATAGTCTACATTGTCATTGAAGACGATGGTGACAACTGACAGCCCGAATTTAGAAATTGAGCGGACTTCAAGTGTTTTCGGTAAGCCCATCATTGAGCTTTCAATGGGGTAGGTGACAAGTTGTTCAACTTCAGCCGCTGCCATACCCGGCACAGTAGTGAAGATACTGACCTGATTATTAGTCAGTTCAGGAAAAGCATCTATTGCGAGGGTCGAGAGGGCATACAATCCGCCTCCCGTGAGCATTAAAGTAAGCGCGAAAACGAGGAGCCGTTGCTTGAGTGAAAATTCGATGAGTGTGCGGATCATTCAATTGTTGCTATTTTAATAAAGTAAGAACTACAATCTTTTGCAGTAAAGTTAAAGGAGCGATCAACTATGAATACCTTGTCATTAGACCTGCCTGCGGCATTAGACGAACAGTTGACCGAAGCCGCGCATATTACAGGGCGCGAGCAAAGTCGAAATCATTTACGAAGCCGTCAAAGAATATCTGGCGCAACGTCAAGCCCCGCCGCCCGATTCGTTCGCTGCATTGGCGGCGGAATTTATAGGATGTCTTGATGGCGGTCCAAGTGATCTTTCAACTAACCCAAAATACATGGAAGATTTCGGGCGATGAAAAGACGCATCTGATTATTCCTGACTAACCATTTACCCTTCCGCCAGTGTTCCTTTTAGAAATTCAGTAACCAATATCAAAGGTGCGTTTCATGGGCAGCGCAGCCTTGTTTTTCTACTTGAATCGTTGAGTGAGCAATTTTGAAATCATGGCTAGCGCATTCCTGAACCCCAGCTAATACATCATCGTGTAATGCGCCCTCAGCTAAGACGGCATGTACGCTCATCGCGTTAACGCCAGATGTCAAAGTCCAGACATGCAAATCGTGAATACCAGCGACCCCTGCAACCTTATTCATCGCTTCGCGTAACGAGACAAGATTTACATCAGACGGAGTACCTTCAAGCAAAATGCCAACCGCTTCACGAAGTAAGAGCCAGGTACGCGGGAAAATAAATAAACCAATGCCCGCCGAAATTAATGGATCAGCGTAATACCAGCCTGTCGTCCACATAATGACAGCCGCGATGATGACACCCACAGAAGTCAACATGTCTGAAAGAACTTCAAAATATGCGCCTTTCATATTCAGGCTTTCTGCTGACCCTTCTCGCAAAATGAAAATGCCCGCGATATTGATAATTAATCCAATGACTGCGATGACCAACATTTCTTTGCTTGATACTTCGGGAGGCTGACGAAAGCGTTGATAAGCTTCGTAAAGTATGAAAAGCGAAATCCCGATTAAAACGACAGCATTAGTCAGGGCAGCTAAAATTTCCACTCGATAATAGCCATACGTTTTTTCCGGCGTGGCGGGACGTTCGGCAAATTTGATCGCCAGTAATGCTAATCCCAGCCCCGCAACATCAGTCAGCATGTGTCCGGCATCAGCTAAGAGTGCCAGACTGTGTGTGAGGAGACCGCCCACTACCTCAGCCAGCATGTAAAGAGCTGTCAGCCCAAAAACGAGCATTAGTTTTTTCTTGTTTGCGCTACCGCCAGATTGTTCATGTGCATGTGCATGTGCCATCTAAAAAATTACTCCTCTTGTATAGCCGCTTTCAAAAGTTCCGTTTTAAGAAAAAAAACACCTTTGGTTACGACTCGCTGACCGGATTGCAAACCGCTGATAATTTCAATTTTTTCTCCTTGCTCCTGTCCTACTTCGACAACTTTCTTTTCAAAGGAATTGTCTGCTTGTGCGACGAAAACTACTTTTTCGCCCTTGATGTCTTGCACAGCTTCACGCGGAACAGCCAATGTTGAAGCAGTTGCGCCGCCATTAATCTGCATCGTAGCGTACATCTCCGCACGCAAATTTCCGTGTGGATTATTGACTAAACATCGCACCTGCATCGTGCGAGTTTCGGGATTCAATGCTGAGCCGATATGAATGATTTTGCCGCTAATCGTGGCCTCTCCCAGCGAGGGAACTTTGATGGCGACGGATTGTCCGATGCGAATAATTCCCGCATTTGCCTCCGGCACCTCGGCAATTGCCCACAGAGTTGAAGCGTTGGAAATCTCCATTAAATCATTGGCATTGCTGACCACGGAGCCTTCTGTGACAAGGCGTTTCGTGACGACACCGGAGAGCGTCGAACGAATTGCTACTTCGTCGGGCGCGTCCTGATCTACGGCTAAATGTTCCAGAAATTCGGAGGCGCGTTCGAGTTCAGCTTTGACTAATTCAATTTCAGCTTTGAGGGCAACAACGTGTGCGTTCGCTTGCTCGACTTCACGTTTAGCAAGGGCTTTGGCGTCAAATAATCGCGTCGCACGGTTGGCTTCTGCCTGCGCAAATGCCAATGCTTTTTCTTTCTCGACAATGGAAGCTTTGGCTTTGGCGACATTGCCTCGCGCATCGGTTAATTCGTGGCTGTGAATGTGAACCAGCGTTTGCCCTTTACGAACATAATCGCCAACTTTAGCGAAGATATGCACGACACGCCCGTCAACAAAAGCTCCCACGCGGACGGCTGCGTCCTCGTTCATGGCTAAATGCCCGGTGGCTGTCAGTAATTGACCAAGCGATTGCGAAGTGACTTCAACGGTTTCGAGGTTGGCGCGTTTGAGGGCTTCAGGGGAAAGCTCTACGCGGTTCGTTGGTTTTTCTTCTTTTTTCTCAGCGGCTTTTTCTTCTGATTTGGGCTTCGCAGAATTTTCAGCGGCGCGGCGCGGCATCAGCCACCAGAATAATAATCCTGCCGTAATGAGCGCGAGGATTACCAACGAAATTATTGTTTTTCGATTGTTAGTTGCAGGAGCAGTTTCGACTGCGGCTTCGCTTTCTTCTTCCATTATTTGGGGTCGCCTTTCACAATTTCACGGGCTGGTAATCGTTCGATGCCGGCGGCGCGTTCCAGTTCGTGAATTGATAGTTGATAATCAGCGAGAGCCTGAAAATAAAGCTCCTGCGCTTGTGTGCGTGTCCGTTGTGCATCAATCAAATGCAGCAAATCCGTTGCGCCTTCACGATACGCCGCAAGCGAAACCTGTTGCGATTCATCAGCATTTTTCAGGAATTCTGAACGCAAGGCTTCAATCTGTTTTTCATTCGCTTCGACGGTTCGACGCGCGGCGGTTAGCTCTGCCAAAACAATGACTCGCTCAAAACGAAGCTCGGATTCGATCATTGCTACTTCAGAATTGGCACGTGAAATGTTGCCCTGATTTTTGTTGTAAAGCGGCAATGGAATGCTGACGGCTGCGTAAAGAGCATTGTCTACACCGTTGCGTTTATAGCCAAGTGAGGCAGTAATGTCGGGCTTTGCCAGCGCCTGTTGCAGCCGCAATCCTGCCTGTGCTTTTTCCAAACGGGCTTCGATGATTTTGATATTTGATCTGCGTAGCGCGGCTTCCTGCAAAGCCACCGCATTCATCGAAACTGTTTTGAATTCCAACCGTTCCGCCAAATCAAAATCCACTTCAAACGAAATTTCGCCCATCGCCTTCAATAAAGAAATTTTTGCGCGGTCATATTCGATCATCGTTTTGCGAGCAGTATATTCAATGCGTTGCGCTTCGAGCCGCGTTTTGATGAGGTCGCCTTCGGCAGTGTAACCTGCATTGACGCGCACTTCGTTGAGCTTCACGAGCTGTGAAAGTTGATTAATATTTTCGCGAAGGAATTCAATTTTCTCCCGTGCGACGGCGGCGTGTTGATAAGCAATTTTGACTTCGTAAACCAGTTGACGTTCAAGAGCTTCGGCTTCGACTTTGGCAATGTCTACCGCACGTTCTGCATTCGCGCGACGGAGTTCACGTTTGTTGCCGCGTTCTAAAGTTTGAGAAAAATACGCAAACCAATCAATTGTCCGCCTGAAGCCAAAACTGCCTTCGGGTGGGTCAAGTGGAAAATTTTCTCCACTAATTGTTAGCGTCGGATTCGGACGCAAATCCGCTTCGATCAATTCGCCTTCAAACATTGCAGTGCGCTGTTTAGCGACGATGAGCAACGGATGATTTTGTCGGATGCGCTGGACGGCTTCGTTAAGGGTGAGCGATGACGGGATAGGAGATTGTGCCCACGCTGAAGGAGCGAGAAAAAAAATACAACTGACCAGAATAGTACGAATTGAAAGCGAGTAATTCGACATTGTCGGGGTATTATAATCATGCAAGATGAACGAGCGATTAACATCTGCCTCTTAATTTTCAACTATCAAAAAAAACAGAAATCCGCACGAAAATGACTTGTTAAGCACGGTGCTTTCTTGAGACTAAGAGTGCGAATGGGAAGATAAGCCATCATGTGCATGTTCGACCATGTGATGTTCCTTACCTGATTCGTTAGCAGGGTCAATATGAATGATCACACTTGAGAGAAATGAGAGTTTGTGGAGAAGCTCGTGTTGCACTTTGAGCGCGAGCTCGTGTCCGTTGGTAACGGAAAGCTCGGGTCTGACCGCGATATTCAACTCGGCGTGAAGCCGATGACCTAACCAACGCGCTCGCACATCGGTAACATCTTCGATTCCCGACGTTTGATGGGCAGTTTCTTTTATTTCATCTACTAATTCAGGGTCAACACCATCCAACAATCTTGTCAAAACGGATTGCGCTGATTCCCAAACAATTTTGAGAATCAAAGCCGTCATCAGCAAGCCGATAATTGGGTCTGCCAATGGATAACCTAACCAAACCCCAAAGGCACTTAAAAGCACGGACAAGCTTGCAAAACCATCGGTGCGAGCGTGGTAGCCGTCGGCAACGAGCGCAGCACTTTCGATCTCCTTACCAACTTTGATACGAAACATCGCCACGCCTTCGTTGCCGATAAAACCGACGATTGCGGCGGCGGCGACCGCCCACAAATAAGTTACTGGCTGCGGATGCTGAAGTCTTTGAAAAGATTCGTAACCCGCAAAAATTGCGCTGGCTAAGATAGTTAGCACTACAAAAACGCCCGCCAAATCTTCGACCCGCCCGAAACCGTAGGTAAATCGCTTACTCGGTTTCCGCCGCGCCAGCCAGAAAGCAATGCCAAGTGGAATTGCTGTGCAGGCATCGCCCAGATTATGAATTGTATCGGCAAGCAACGCGACGCTTCCCGAAAAGACGAAAACCACAATCTGAATAATCGTTGTGATAAGCAGACCGATAAACGACCATTTGACCGCCCAAATGCCTCGTTCACTTGTCAGAATGGAGGGGTTTACCGTGCCATGAGTATGACCGTGACTTTCATCGTGACTGTGGCCGTGAGCTTGATGCTCGTGACCGTCGTCATGCGAATGACCGGTTTCAGGGGAATGATCTTGCTCGGACATATAATTAAACTCCCAATGCTAAACTTTATACCCAACTTTAATAGCCTGCCTCATACAAAACAAGCAAGTGCTGCACTACTCTTTACGCGGTAAGGTTACAATAAATTCGCTGCCGAGTCCGGGATTGCTTGCTAACGTCACGTTGCCGTGGTGCGCCTCAGCAACCCATTTGACAATGGGTAAGCCGAGTCCGCTGCCACCTTCAGAACGCGAACGAGTTTTGTCTACGCGGTAGAAACGGTCAAAAACATGCGCCGCAGCTTCGGCGGGAATTCCGATCCCATTATCGCTGATACGAATTTGAATTTGTTCTCTTTCGTCGGTGAGTTCAATGCGCACCGTGCCGCCGTGCGGAGTGTATTTGATAGCATTGTCGAGCAAATTTAAAATCATCCGGCGCAATAAATCTTCATCGCCACTGAATTCCATATCTTCGTCGTGCGCAAAAAGTACGGCGATATTTTTGCTGGCAGCGAGCGTTTGCACAGCGCGGCAGCATTCCTCGACTAAATCATTTAAATAAATTTCAGTACAAAGTAGTTTATGTTCGCCTGCCTCCGCTCGTGCGAGCGATAACATGTCATCTACGATGCGCGATAAACGTTTCGCTTCATCGCGCATAATGTTGAGTGTTTCCTGATATTCTCGCGGAGTGCGAGGTTGTGATAATGCGACATCGGCTTCACCGCGAATGATGGCGAGCGGTGTGCGCAATTCATGCGAAGCATCCGCCGTAAATTCACGCAAGCTGTCGAACGAACGATTGACTCGTGCGAGTAAGGAATTAAATACAGTAGCCAGTCGTCCCAATTCATCCTGTTGATTGCGCACCTGCAAGCGTTCGTGCAAATTGTTGGCGCTGATTTGCTCAGCTTGCGCGGACATCGCCGCAACCGGAGCGAGGCTTTTTCGCGCCAGGAATAGCCCCGCGACTCCGGCAATCAGGAGCATGGCCGGAACGCTGAAATAAAAGATACGGCGCAATTTGCGGAGCTGCTCCATCATCTCAGTGCGGCTTTCGGCAACGAGAATGAAATAATCTGCCCCCGCTTCGTTGACACGCATCATCGCCATGCGTCCACCGTCAGACCCGAAGGCGTTGATCGTTTGTAGAATTGGTTGATCCGTCAGCTTTGCGGCATTGAGCAACGTCACGGAAGGCTTTTCCAGTTTGATTTCGCTAGTCGGTATGGATTGCTGATCGAAATAACTTGCGCCTAAAACTTCGCGTTCTGTCAGCACTGATAAATAGGTGTGATGTGGTCTGAACTCGACCAGCGTGTGTGCTGTCGCGACGATGGCGTTTCCGTGATTTTCAATCATTTGCCCCTGAAAACCTGCCGCTGCTGTCAACGCTTTGTCCGTGATCGTGTGATCCAGACGCGCATCAACTTCGCGCCCGATCATCCAATACAACCAACCACTGAATGCGATCAATAAGGCCGCGAAAATCAGCACGTACCAAAATGTCAGGCGAATGCGGACACTATTGAACATCGTCGCAACCTCCATTAGCGGTCAGTAAATATCCTGCGCCGCGCCGTGTGTGAATTAGTTGCGGGCTGAAGCCTTCATCAATTTTTCTTCGCAAGCGGCGCACATAAACATCAATCACATTTGAGGCCGGATCAAAATTTTCGTCCCAGACATGCTCCGCAATTTCATCCCGCCCCAGCAATTGCCCGGAGTGCAACACAAAAAATTCCAGCAACGCATATTCTTTGGTGGTGAGATTAATTGGCGCACCACTGCGTGCGGCGGTATGGTTGGCGGTATTCAGCACGAGATCGGAAACCTGCAAAATATCGTTACGCAAGTCGTGCGATTTACGACGCAACAGCGCACGAACGCGGGCTAATAATTCTTTGAACTCGAACGGCTTCACCAGATAATCGTCTGCGCCGTTGTCCAGCCCAAGCACGCGATCATCTACGTCATCACGCGCTGTCAACATTATGACAGGCGTGCGAATACCTTGTTGGCGTAATTCACTGCACACTGCAAAGCCGTCTTTTTTCGGCAACATGACATCCAGAATAATTACATCGTAATCGCTGATCGCCACGCGATAGAGCGCGTCTTCGCCATCCGCCGAAACGTCTACAGCATAGCTCTGTTCGCGCAATCCTTTGGAAATAAAATGCGCGACACGTGGTTCATCTTCGACTAACAATAACCGCATAGCGTTGTTATTTTGCCAAACCGAAGATGAAAAGGCGATGAGCGAAAGAAATATAAGGGAGGTCGAACTGAATCCATTAACCTGATTGAGAGATAGCTTTCTGTCTGGCTGCCTGCAATTCGGCTTCATTCGTGATGCCAATATTCAGGTCTCGCAACAGACCATCCTGTAAGCTGTAAATCAAACCATGCACAGTAAATTCCAAGCCTTCCGCCCACGCGGTTTGCACGACTGTTGTCTGACAAACATTAATCGTTTGTTCGATGACATTCAGTTCGCAGAGCTTATCAAAACGGGCATTTTCATCTTCGATTTTGTTGAGCAGTGATTCATGTTTTTCCGCTACGTCCTGAATGTGGCGCAACCAGTTATCAATTAAGCCGAGCCGTGAATCATTCATCGCGGCTTTGACTCCGCCGCAGCCGTAATGCCCGCAAACGATGATATGTTTGACGCGCAGGACATCTACGGCGTATTGAATGACGGCTAAGCAATTCAAATCAGTATGGACTACGACGTTGGCAACGTTGCGATGCACAAACATTTCGCCGGGACTCATGCCGACTAACTGCGTTGAAGGCACGCGGCTGTCAGAGCACCCGATCCAGAGGTATTCGGGATTTTGCTGCTTCGATAATTCCTCAAAAAATTCAGGATGTTTCGCGCGCAAAGACTCCGACCAGGTTTTGTTTCCAGCAATTAATTTGTCCAGTTTTTTCATATTAATTTTTCATCAAACGCAACATCTGATTACCCCCTTTTTGAAATTCATACGCGACCGTGGCAATTTCAGCCTGAATTTCATGCTGCGTTAAGACAGCCAGCACAGGTTCCAAATGAACCGATGTTTTACCGACCAAATCCAGCAACGGAAACACGCGCACTTCGTGGGCAACGCGACATAATTCCAGTAACGCCGCCGTGTGGAATTCGCACGATAATAAATTTGAATACAAAAAAAGCAAATGCGAGCACAGTGCCAAATCGAATTGCTTGTCCGCAAAATCAAGCTGTGGCAACGCGCCGGTTTGATAACGGCTTGTGTCTTTGCCGCGTTCATAATCCGCCAAAAAACTTTCGAGTGCGGCGACGCGATTCGCCAACAAGCCCTGTGGGGTTTGATGAAAGTCCCACGACCATTTGTTCGGCGTCGCTTCAACGTTGCGCATAATATCTTCGCGCACGGCGTCAAACCGCTGCTTAATTTGTGCGCCGGAAAATTCGTAGATTGGATCAAGCGAAATTACGCTTCCACCCAATGCCGTCCACTCTGCGTTGAAGCTGGCAGGGCCATCACCACAACCCAATATCTTCAGCTTTTTGTTGGCATCTGTCAGCGCAAACATTAATTCATACTCGCGCAACGTGCGCCCCCACGGAATAATTTCTTGTAAAAGTGTTGGCATAAATTCAGCGATCAGGATTTAGGATTTAGGAGTCAGGGTTTAGATTTTGTTTCCAGACCTGTAACTACAGCCCCTAAATCCTAAACCCTAAATCCTGAGTGGACATTTTTAGCACAGAAAAAAAGCCGCAACTTTTTTCGCTGCGGCTTTCTGGTGAAACGTTTGGGACAAGAAAAATTAGCTTGTCAGGGTGCTTTCAGTCGGAATGCCTAAAGCTGTCGGTGTCTGCCACAAGGGGATTTCAAGCTCGTTCGTGGGCATCGCTGGCACTGGCAATCGTTCCAGCGCAATGGGCAAAACTTCATCCATCGTTTCGACGGGATTGATTTGAAAAGCCTCTAAAATATCCGCTGGGATTTCGACTAAATCTTTTTCGTTATCTTTCGGGATAATGATTGTCGTGATGCCGGCGCGATGTGCAGCCAGTAATTTTTCTTTCAAGCCGCCGATGGGCAGCACCTTGCCGCGCAACGTGATTTCACCCGTCATCGCTACATTTTTATGCACCGCAATCCCGGTCAAAGCCGAGGCCACAGCCGTCGCCAGCGTGATGCCCGCCGAAGGGCCGTCTTTGGGAACTGCACCTTCGGGAACGTGAATATGTAAATCAAAATTCTTGTGGAAGTCTTTGGGAATGCCCAACTCCGCCGCCCGCGAACGCAAATAAGTAATCGCGGCCTGGGCTGATTCCTGCATCACCTCGCCCAATTTTCCGGTCAATGAAACCTTGCCTGTGCCGGGCAATAAGGTGGCTTCGATTTGCAATAAATCGCCGCCGACTTCGGTATAAGCCAGACCGTTGACGAGTCCGATTTCGCTTCGGGCCGACATTCCATGCGGACGATACTTAATCGCGCCGAGCAATTCTTTCACGGCTGCTTCATCAACTATAAATTTAAAATTCTCATCTTTTTGCGCCACGACTTTGCGGGCGATTTTGCGACAGACTGAACCGATTTCACGTTCCAGATTTCGGACGCCTGCTTCCCGCGTGTAAGCAGAAATGAGCGTGCGCAACCCTTCATCAGTGAATTCGATCTGACCATCTTTTAAGCCGTTGGCCTCGGTTTGTTTGACGAGCAAATGACGACGCGCAATTTCCAGTTTTTCGCGCTCCGTATATCCCGCCAGGCGAATGATTTCTAACCGATCCTGCAAAGGTGTGGGAATCGTGTGCAAAATATTCGCAGTCGCAATGAACATCACCTGGGACAAATCATATTCGACATCCAGATAATGATCGTGGAAGGTATGATTTTGTTCAGGGTCGAGGACTTCGAGCAAAGCGGAGGATGGATCACCGCGATGATCCGAGCCAAGCTTATCAATTTCATCTAATAAAATAACCGGATTTACGCTGCCGGCTTTCTTCATCATTTGGATAACTTGTCCGGGCAAGGCTCCGATATAAGTGCGACGATGCCCGCGAATTTCGGCTTCGTCACGCACGCCGCCCAAGGCCAGACGCACAAATTTTCGCCCGGTGGCCTGCGCAATTGAACGACCAAGCGAAGTTTTGCCGACGCCGGGAGGCCCGACAAAACACAAAATCGTGCCGCGTGGTTTGGCGACTAATTGACGTACCGCCAGATATTCCAGAATCCGTTCCTTAATTTTTTCGAGGCCGTAATGATCGCCTTCCAAAACGTCCTGCGCGTGCGTCAAATCACGGATTTCCTCACTGCGATTTTTCCAGGGCACAGCCAGTAACCAGTCAACGTAATTGCGCGAAACCGTAGATTCCGCCGACATCGGTGGCATCTGCTCCAATTTTTGTAATTCAACCAGCGCCTTTTCTTTGGCCTCGGCGGGCATTCCGGCTTCTTCGATTTTTTGTCTTAATTCATCCTGCTCGGCTTTTTCATCTTTGCGTCCAAGCTCTTTATGAATCACTTTGATCTTTTCGTTGAGGTAATATTCGCGCTGCGATTTTTCCATCTGGCGTTTGACGCGGGTTTGAATCGTGCGATCAATATTGAGCTTCTCGATTTCAATTTCGATCAGGTCAATCATCTTCAGTAACCGCTCATGCACCGAATAAGTTTCGAGTAGATTTTGTTTATCTTCGACTGGCAATTTCATCACGTGCGCCAGTAAATCCACCAATTGTCCGGGATCACCGGAGCGCATCGCGGCATGCAACAATTCAGGATTAGGCTCCTGTGCCAGCTTCAAATATTGCTCCATCAAAGCGGCAATGCGCGAAACCAAATTCTGGGTACGGCGATTATTTTCAACCACGACCGGAGCGCGCCGGACGATAGCCTGCAAATATCCATCGGCCTCAAAAATTCGCACGGCGCGGGCGCGTTCACGCCCTTCCACTAAAACTTTGATCGTCGGTTCTTCGGGCTTGCGCAACGAATTTGAAATGAGCGCAATCGTGCCGACTTCATAAATTTCGTCAGGGCCAGGTTCTTCGACGGTGGCATCGTGTTGCGCCGCCAGAAAAATCAGACGGCTGCCGTTGAGCGCTTCTTCCAGCGCCTGCACTGAAGATTCGCGCCCGATGACGAACGCGACTTTGGAATGGGGGAAAACGACCACATCGCGGATGGGAACCATCGGTAACGTAATGATGTCATCGGGTGCGCTGTCAGTAAATTCAGAAAAATCCTGCATGATTTAAGTACCTCTGTCCCACATGGAGAGCTGGCGGTTAAAAGGATCAGCCTGTGGGATAATTAATTTCAGGGAGGAAGGGTTGATTGCAGATTCAAGATTGCAGATTCCAGCTTAAGTGACAATTCTTCCTGGCTGCAAGCCACAATCAACAATCCTCGTTGACTTATCCCGCTTTTTCGAGCGGGAACATTAAATTGCGATTCAGCACCATTTCGGCAGTGACTAAAAATTCTTTGACTTTCTTTTGTCCAGGCAACAGATACATAGCTTCGAGCATTAACTCTTCCAGAATCATGCGCAAACC
Organism: Blastocatellia bacterium; assembly: GCA_043719385.1. Classification (GTDB taxonomy): domain Bacteria; phylum Acidobacteriota; class Blastocatellia; order RBC074; family RBC074; genus JAFDVL01. The sequence continues at coordinate 16,485 of JAYSTY010000093.1, forward strand.
ACGCGCCCCAACTCGACGGTCACAAGCCTGACGAGCAACCGCTCGCAAGGCCTCATCCGTAAATCTCAGCTTGATGCCATCCCACTCGAACTGCTTTTGATATTGTTTCATCAGCGCGTTCTTTGGCTCTGTGAGAATTTCGATCATCGCCTCTTCTGACAGTTCGTGCAGCGTCCCAACCACCGGCAAACGTCCGACAAATTCAGGAATCAAGCCATACCGAATCAGGTCTTCCGGCTGGGTTTCCTCAAACAATGTAGCCGCTTTCATGATTTGCTGATTCATCGGCAGAACTTTAGCATTGAAGCCCATTGATTTTTGCCCGATGCGATGTTGAATAACTCTTTCCAGCCCGACGAAAGCGCCCCCGCAAATAAACAAAATGTTGGTGGTATCAACCGGAAAAAATTCCTGATGCGGATGTTTACGTCCACCCTGGGGCGGAACGTTGGCAACCGTGCCTTCAAGGACTTTGAGTAACGCCTGCTGTACGCCTTCACCTGACACATCACGCGTAATCGAAGGATTTTCATCTTTGCGACAAATCTTATCTATTTCGTCAATGTAGATAATTCCCTGCTGAGCGCGATCCACATCACCGTTGGCAGCCTGTAAAAGTTTCAGGATAATATTTTCGACATCTTCGCCGACATAGCCCGCTTCCGTGAGCGTCGTCGCATCCACAATCGCAAACGGAACCTTGAGCATACGGGCAAGCGTTTGCGCGAGCAGAGTTTTGCCAGTGCCGGTTGGGCCAATCAATAAAATGTTGGATTTCTGAATCTCGACATCAGCACGCCGCTTGGACATTTCGATGCGCTTGTAATGTTGATAGACGGCAACGGCAAGTTTCTTTTTTGTTTCTTCCTGACCAATAACATATTCGTCAAGAAATTCTTTGATTTCATTGGGGCGGGGCAACAGCGGGCGCGTGGCGGACTGTTCCTGCTGCGCATCATCGCTGATGATCTCGATGCAAATATCAATACATTCGTTACAAATGTAAACTGTTGGCCCGGCAATGAGCTTTTTGACTTCGTTCTGGCTTTTGCCACAAAAGCTGCAACGCAGCATATCTTCGCCTCTTCGCATCACCGGGTGGCCTCCGAGCTGTTTGTGAGTGTGAGCTTGTTGTTCATGAAAAACTGCCTGACATTTTGTTAGTCCTGATGGAGAACGCCAATGATAAACAACGGTGAGCAGCCACGCAAGCTGGTAATTAAGAAAAAGCTTATTCACGCCATGAAATTAACCGGGGCGATGTCCAGTCATCAAACATCGCCCCAACTTGCATTGCCTGAAATTATCCGGTTACACCTGAGCTTATTCGACCAAAATAACTGAACTCAATATGGTTTGCGCCTTTTGCCCAATCTCGCTCATCCTGCCGATGGGGCAGTCAAATGTGCTGATGCGTAAGGAATTCGTTTTCGTATTCGCCACAATCAAATAAAACGTGATCTGATTTCCTTCCTGCCAAACGAACATCAATTGCGTTTGATCACCAAATTGATTTTGTTGTTTGCTGATGACCTGCTTACCTTTCGTTATTTTGTCCATCATGGTCGTTGCGAGTTCAGTGACCGAGCCGGAAACTTTTAGCCGGACAGTAGTAACGACATCAACTGCCGCCGCATCGTCTTCGCTGATGATAGTTTTGACGCCATCACTGGTTGCTTCTTCGGTGTACTTCCAATCTTCCGGCACAGCAGAAAACATTTTGATTTTTCCAGCCGCTTTCCATGTGAAGCCAGCGGGCGGCGCAGGCAAACGGATATTACCTGTATTAACCGCACCGCCACCACCACCACCAGCACGGGCAGGATTCTTGCGCAGTGTGGGGCGTTCTACCTCAGCACTGGCAGGAGTATCAGCAACAGGATTATTTGTTAGCGCACTATTTTTTTCGCTGGACGGCGTGGGTTGATTTTTTGCCTTCGCCGGAAAGAAGACGGATTGCAAACTCTCCAATAAATCTTTCCCGCGTAATTCAAGCTGCCCTTTTTTGCGTTCATCCAGCGACACGACTTTACCTTCAGGATCAAGCAGCAGCGTCGTTGGATAAAGGTGAATCCTCAGCATTCGCATCACCGGCATAATGCTTTCGCGGGTCGCCTGGGTCCAGTCCAGATTATTTTTGATCAGCCATGCTTTGGTCTGCGAAACATAATCTGCTTCATCAGCATTCATCCCCAAAATCTCAAAGCCGCGTGCGTTGTAGCGTTGGTACGCGGCCTTTTGATACGGCATTTCGCGGCGACACGGGCCGCACCAGATAGCCCAGAAATCCAGCAGCACATATTTGCCGCGAAATTCTGACAGCTTGCGCTTCTGCCCTTTGAAATCCTTGTATTCAAAATCAGGAAAGGTATCTCCAACCTTCAATTCAAGCCGCTTGTAATCGGTCATCGGATGACCTTTGAGCACAATTATATTTTTTTCGACATCGGCTTTCTTGTGCGAAACATAAATACTGCCGATGCGAAAAACCAGCGTCTCGTCCTCAATCTCACCCGCTTCACCGGAAAATCGTCCCCAATCAATTTCGCCATCGCCATTACAATCAAGTGCCACCTTGCTGCGGCTGGCACTGATTTTTCTTTCGCGGGGGCTGTAGTTGTAAGCGATCAGTGTTTTTTTGCCCTGCAAATCAACATAGCCTTTGGCATAGACTTCGCTTGACTGAAGCAGCAGGCGATCTTCATCGCGCATCTCATCCCACTTAACGCCGCGAAAAAATCTCACGTACAAAGGAAAGGTTTTGAAAACACCTTTTTGCAACGAAATATTAATCGTGCCGTTCCAAAGATAGGGGCTATCCTCTTCCTCGCGTTTGAGCGGAAATTTTTCATTCCCCTCAAATGATTTGTTGAGATTTGCATCTACCCACAAGTACGGCTTCTCGCCCTCAGGTTCGATCAGGAGCGCCGGGACTTCCAACTTTTCGTTGTTAGGATTATAGAGAAAAGCAAAAGTTACGTTCGCGTCGGTTTCGATCCCGGCAGGCAATTTGACAATCGCTTGCCCGGCGGCAGGTTGAAACACAACCTTATCCAAATTATCGCGGTCGGGTTCCAGTTCCGTCGCAAATTGCCCGGTGTATTCGTCACCCGCGAATAATGGCGAGGAGAGTAAAAAATAAGCGGCTAACAAAAATAAAATGTGCGGCAATCGCTGAGATTTAGTAAAGCTGAACATAAGCGCCTGTCCTTTCTATTTGGCTGAAATGCGGCGATCAAAAAATTCGTTTGAAGCAGAGAAAAATTGAGGCGGGGGCATATTATGAGAGGCGGCGTGGCGTGTCAAAACAATATTTCGGAGTTTGCGACTTATCCCAACGGACTCAACGGCATCATACTTTCTTCATCGGTCTGTTGTTCGCCTTTGAAGAGCGGAATCAGCAACGGTGGGGCAATAATTGTGGTCGCCACTGCCATCACTAAAACTACGCCATAAGCCGCCTCGCTGATCGTGCCTAAACCAAGCCCAATTTGCGCGACAACAATCCCGACTTCGCCACGCGGAACCATGCCGACCCCAACCTGCATTGCCCGCTTGAATCCCATGTTGAAAACTGCCAGACCACAGCCAAGAATTTTGGTTAGTACAGCTAATACTGTAATCAAAATGGCTAAGCCAATTATGCTGCGATTCGCCATCACGCTCAGGTTTAATTGCATGCCGATATTCGTGAGAAAAAACGGCAGCAGGAATTCGGTGACGGCTTCGGCCTGAATTGGCATATCAGTGCCTTCGGTTGATTCTGACAAAGCCATGCCCGCGAGAAACGCGCCGATGATTGCGGCGACACCGATATAACTGGCAATCAAGCCCAGTCCCAGGCAAACTGAAAAACCAAACACCAGATAGGATTGCCCGACGCGCAGGTTTTCAACGCGCTGCCTGATTTTATTGACGGTGCGTGCGCCGACTAAGGCAATGAGCAAAGTAAAGCCAATTGCCAGGGCCGCCGTCATCCCAATATGAAGGTAGTTCACTCCGCCTTTTGCCATGCTGCTGACCACGGCCAAAATCAGCAAGCCTAAAATGTCATCAATCACCGCCGCGCCTAAAATTATCCGACTCGTCTCGGCGCTGAGAACTTTCATTTGTCCCAGCACGCGCGCCGTAATTCCAACCGAAGTCGCAACCATCGCCGCCCCGACAAAGACAGCTTCAATATTCGACTTGCCGGAATAATAAAAGATCGCAAAGCCCGCCATAAAAGGAAAAATCACGCCCAGTACCGCCACGAGTATCGCCCGCAATCCGACGCGAAAAATATCCGCTGGTTTGGTTTGGAGACCAACAAAGAAGAGCAAAAAAATGACGCCGATTTCCGCCAGTGTCGAAGTAAATTCGGTTGGTTGCACCCAATTCAAAACACTGGGGCCAATGATAATTCCGGCGATGATTTCCCCGGCAATCGCGGGCTGACGCAGGCGCTCAAAAATCTCAGCCAGCAATTTTGCCGCTACAAACATGATGAACAGAGTGAACAATAATTTTGTATGACCATCTACAGCAAAAAGCATCGTAGCGAGATAAGGTGGTAGCAGCAGGAGCATTCAGTCTTCCTTTTCGACTAAGCAGGACACGCAATTTTGCGCCGCAGCAGTAGTTCCGATTGACAAACTCTCAGCAAAGAGAAAAAGTATCGTGGCACACAGACAATTGAGTTTCAATATTTCTCTGGATTTTAGAAAGTAATTTGCACCGCAACGTTCTTGCTCTTTCGAATAGATGCCAAAGGAAGGATTGAAAATTGCCAGGTCGCAGTAAAAATTCAAACGCAACCAATAACCACTGATTATTTTTAAGGTGAATCAACTATGCCCAATTACATTCTCGCATTAGACCAAGGGACAACTTCTTCCCGCGCTATTTTGTTCGATAAAGCAGGCCAAATCATCGCGGTCACACAACAGGAATTCCCGCAAATTTTCCCCCAGGCTGGATGGGTCGAACACGACGCCGAAGCCATCTGGCAATCGCAAATTCATTGCGCCCGTCAGGTTATCGCCCAGGCTAAAATCGAAGCCTCTGACATCGCCGCTATCGGCATCACCAATCAACGCGAAACGACTGTCGTCTGGGATCGTAAAACCGGCGCGGCGATTCACAACGCAATTGTCTGGCAATGCCGCCGCACGGCTCCGCTGTGTGAAAAACTCAAGGCTGAAAAATTCGATAAAGTCATTCGCAAAAAAACCGGACTTGTCACCGATGCTTATTTTTCCGGCACGAAAGTGGCGTGGTTATTGGACAACGTGAAAGGTGCGCGCAAAAAAGCCGAAGCCGGAGAATTAGCTTTCGGCACAATTGACACCTGGCTCATTAACAAATTAAGTGGCGGCAAAGCGCACGTCACCGACGTTTCCAACGCTTCGCGCACGTTGCTTTACAACATTAATTCGCAAAAGTGGGACAAGGAAATTCTCGAAAAACTCAACATCCCTGCCTCCCTTTTGCCCGAAGTAAAATCTTCATCCGAAGTGTATGCGATGACCGATGCTTCGTTGTTTGGGGTAGAAATTCCCATTGCAGGAATTGCTGGAGATCAACAGGCGGCGCTCTTCGGACAAGCCTGCTTCAAGCCGGGGATGATGAAAAATACTTACGGCACAGGCTGTTTCATGCTGATGAATACAGGCGAAAAAGCTACACCGTCGAAAACCGGATTGCTCACAACGATTGCGTGGCGCAAAAAAGGTAAAACCGAATACGCATTGGAAGGCAGCGTCTTCGTTGCCGGAGCCGCGATTCAATGGCTGCGTGACGGACTTGGCATCATTGCGAGCGCACCTGAAACTGAAGCGTTGGCAACCTCCGTCACCGACAATCAGGGAGTTTATTTCGTCCCTGCATTCGTCGGCCTCGGCGCACCGTACTGGGACATGAACGCACGCGGAGCCATCGTCGGACTCACACGCGGCGCGACCCACGCGCACATCGCCCGTGCTGCGCTCGAAGCAATGGCGTATCAAACCCGCGACGTGATCGAATGTATGCAAAAAGATTCCGGCATCAAAGCCAAAGAATTACGTGTAGACGGCGGCGCGACCGCTAATAATTTTCTCTGTCAATTTCAGGCTGACATTTTAGGCATCCCCGTAGTCCGCCCCGTCATCACCGAAACTACCGCGCTCGGAGCCGCCTATTTGGCAGGCTTAGCGGTAGGCTTCTGGAAAAGCGACAAAGAAATCGCGACGCAATGGCAGCAGGAAAAACGCTTCGAGCCACAAATGAAAAAAGCTGAACGTGAGAGCTTGTATGAAGGCTGGCTGCAAGCAGTAAAACAAACCAAGTCTTAATAGAACGCAGATGACGCGGATAAAGCGGATTAACGCAGATCTGCGAAAATCTGCTTCATCCGCGTCATCTGCGTTCTATCTTTTCAATGTCTAATTCAATTATCAAACTCGCCCACATCATCTGGGATTATCATCACCTCAATCACACACTTGTAAAATCTGACATCATCCTCGCGCTGGGCAGCAATGATGTTCGCGTCGCCGAATTTGCCGCTGATCTTTATTTGCAGGGCTTTGCGCCGCTGCTGATGTTTTCGGGAAATGTCGGCGCACTCACAAAAGATCAATTTACAAAACCTGAGGCGGAAGTTTTTGCGGACATCGCCCGGCAAAAAGGTGTGCCTGGCGAAGCGATTTTATTGGAGCCGGAATCTACGAACACGGGCGAAAATATTGACCTCAGTCGGCGCATTCTTGCGGCTCGCGGGATCAATCCACAGTATTTTATTCTCGTGCAAAAACCGTATATGGAGCGACGCGCCTTCGCTACGTTTCGTAAAAGGTGGCCGGAGAAAAATCTAATTGTAGCGTCGCCGCCAATTTCTTTCTCTGACTATCCCAACGAAATATTGCCGCTTGAGAGAGTCATCAACATTATGGTCGGTGATTTGCAACGGATAAAATTTTATCCGCGCCTCGGTTTTCAGATTGAGCAGGAAATTCCCGCTGAAGTTTGGCAGGCGTATGAAAAGCTGGTGGAATTAGGCTATAACCAGCATTTGATGAAGTAGCATGAACTGGCAGCCGACTAAACTTAAACCCAGAGCACGTTTTATTTATGCCCTGCTCATCGCTGTTGTCATATTCTTCGGCCTTGCTTCTCGCGCAAAAACAGTGCAGCCATACCTGCCACAATTTATCAGTGAATATGCCGGAGATACTTTATATGCGTTGCTGGCGTTTTTTGGCTTTGCATTTTTGTTTCCGAAAATGACGACGTTGCGAGTGGCGATCATGGCATTGATCTATTGCGTTGCGATTGAATGCAGTCAGCTTTATCACGCGCCGTGGATTGATACGCTGCGGCATACGCGGCTGGGCGGTTTAATACTCGGCTTCGGTTTTTTGTGGAGTGATTTGTTGTGTTATATCGTGGGAGTTGCGCTTGGCGCGGCGCTGGAATTGCTTTGGGACTTGGGGGAAAATCGAAAGTCTGCTTAAATGTTCCCGCACCAGTTTTTTGCCCTCAGAGCCACAACTTCAAAGTAGGAGCTATGCCAACAATTATTTC
>JAYSTY010000094.1:0-3918 GCA_043719385.1 Blastocatellia bacterium
CCTGTATTTGCAGTTCATTCTGCACATTGAGGCAGCTTTCACACTCGTTCAAATGATGGGCGAGCAAAGCCCGCTCGGTTGGTCTGATCGCTCCATCTATCTGCGCTGAAATCAATTCTGAGTAATCGCGGCAATTCATAAGTTTAATAAAGTTAGTGGTTCGTGCCTGATGTCACTCTTCACTGCAAAAGCAAAAATCGTCCTGTCGTACGGTGGCGCAATTAAGCGAAACCAGAATTAAGTTGTTGCTGACTATCATCTGGTGCTGATTCGCCGACCCATCGGCAGATAGCGTCGGAAACACGCACACCGCACGACAGGACGATTTGTTGCAAACATCAAAATTTGCTCAAGCTGGCGCGTAACATTTCGCGTCCGCGAGCGATCCGGGATTTCACTGTCCCCATCGAAATTTCAAGAATACTGGCGATTTCTTCGTACGCCATTCCTTCAATGTCGCGCAGCGCCACTGCGATCCGAAAATCGCTTTTCAATGCACCCACCGCACGTTCAAGCTGTGTCTGGCGTTCGTGGGCCAGGGCGTCTGCTTCGGGCGTATTGCCTGTACTTGCCAGTCTGGCTCCGATAGATTCGCGCTGGTCATCAAATTGTTCGTCCAGTGAACTTGTTTCGGCGCGCCGCCGCCGTTTCCACCAGCGTTGCGAATTGAGCGCCTGATTGACAGCAATGCGGCAAACCCAGGTTTTCAGACTTGACTCGCCGCGAAAATGCCCGAAGTTGCGATAAATTTTCAAAAATGTTTCCTGCGACATATCGCGTGCTTCTTCAGGGTCGCGCACAATCCGCAGGGTCAGCGAATAAACCAGTGGTTGATATTCCGTGACAAGCTCGCCAAAGGCTTCCATCTCGCCAGCGCGTAGTCGCTCAATCAAACCAATTTCGTGTGGTGAACACTGTGGCGTGGCTGCTTCCTCAAGCTCGTACACCTCACCGACCGCGCCGTCGAGGTTCGACTCAATCCCAATTGCCAGCCATGCTTTTTGTTTCACCAGCATGCGCACACTCCCAAAGCCAGTTTCGCTAGTATTAATCGGACGACGGTCAGCAGTGTTTTCGGGTTCGTTTTTTGCTGACATGGCTATTAGACTCCAGCTTGAGCGGAAAGTTCCCAACTATCTTACAACTTTTTTCAAAAACGTGGCAGCAACTTTTTAAGCTATCAAATGCAGTAACTTAGCCTCACTCGCAAGCCTTGAACGAAACAGGGCTAAAAACTTGCAAGCCTATAGATTTTGTAGTAGTGTGCCGCCGCCTAGCTACATCTTGTGTTTTGTCAGGAGAAAAGTTCCAAAGTGGCGAAAAAATTGAAATCTTTGATCGTGTTGGCGCTTGGGCTGGGACTGGCGTATTGGTTCGCCAGAGGCATTGATTGGGCGACAGTTGGCGAGTATTGGCGACACGCTAACATCTGGCTGCTGCTGGTTGGTATGATCTTTATTAATTTGACGATGCTGGCTCGCGCTGTTCGCTGGCAGGTATTTCTCAAACCTATCGCGACAGTGAGTATTAAAGACGCTTTGGCGGCAACGGTGATTGGGTTCGGCAGTATTTTCGTCGTAGGCCGGGCAGGTGATGTTGTCCGCCCTATTTTGTTGAGTTTGCGCACGCGCATTAATCCGAGCGCGACCATTGCGACGATTATGATTGAGCGGGTTTTTGATATGTCGGCGGTCGCTATTATGTTCGCCGTCAATTTATTTTTTATCAGTTTGCCCGCCAGCAAAATTGATGATTTGCAACGGATGCGTTCGGTCGGCTTATTCATGCTGGGGGGCGTAGGCTTCGGCATTGGGTTGCTGATTTTGCTGCGCCTGAATGCTCCTTTTGTGATTGGTCTGGTTGCGAAATTGTTGCGCTGGTTGCCGAAAAAAATTCTGGATTTTGTCGTTGGATTATTAAATCACCTGACGGACGGCCTGGCGGTTTTGCTCAATTTTCGGGAACTCTGCAAAGCGATTGGCTATACGATAATTGTTTGGGGGTTAATCACCATCGCTTATCTGGCAGTAGTGAATGCTTTTGGACTGGACTTTTCGGTTAGTCAGGCAATTTTTACGATGGGAGCAGGATTAGTGGGGTCGTTGGTCCCGACACCGGGCGGATCAGCCGGAGCTTTTCACGTAGCCGCGCAAAAGGGGTTGATTTTTCTGGCGGTTGAACCAAATCTGGCGGCTGCGACAGCGATTGCCATTCATATCATTTCCTTTGGATCACCCTTTGTCTTCGCGTTGTTTTACCTGATGCGCGAAGACATTAAGTTAAGTCAGTTGCGCGAAATGATGGTGGGAAAAGAGTCGGATGCCAACTTTTCAAAAAGTGAGGTAACGAAACCATTAGCCAGCAACTCTAAAACCGGAGTCGAAAGATGAGATGCCCTTTCTGTAATCACCTTGAAGACAAAGTCGTGGATTCACGCGAATCACGCGAAGGCGAATCAATTCGGCGTCGCCGCGAATGTTTGAAATGCGAGCGCAGATTCACGAGCTATGAACGAATTGACGAGATTCCCTATATGGTCGTCAAAAAAGATGGTCGGCGGGAACCATTCAGCCGTGACAAAGTAATGGCTGGTTTGCTCAGGGCTTGTGAAAAACGCCCGGTTCCGACGCTGAAACTTGAAGCGATTGTGAATTCGATTGAGTCTTACGTGCAATCCTCGCCGGAGCGCGAACGTCCCACTACGAAGCTTGGCGAAATGATTATGCGTAAATTGAAAGAGCTGGATAAAGTTGCTTATGTGCGGTTCGCTTCGGTCTATCTGGAGTTTCAGGATGTCTCGGAGTTTATGTCAGAGCTGAAAGGATTAGTCCGCGCTCGCAAATAACTTTGGCTGGGTGGAAAAAAGCCAGACACTTTCGCAAGTCTTGGCTTGCAAAATCAAAAGTCAATTGTTAGTATTCGCGTTTTCGTAAATGCGCTCTTTTAAAACCTGTGTATCTCATGCATAAGGGTAAGCCGGTGTAGCTCAGTGGTAGAGCGTCTGATTTGTAATCAGAATGTCGGGGGTTCAACTCCCTCCACCGGCTCCAGGTACTCAGGCAGATAAGGATAGTGCGGACATTTACAGATGCGCAACCGTTGTGAGCGATACGCGCAAAGCCGAAACTTGATAAGATTTTTATATATTGCAGGGGTGGTCGAGTGGCTAATGGCACCGGGCTGTAAACCCGGCAGACTAACGTCTTACGTAGGTTCGAATCCTACCCCCTGCACCAGCTTCAAGGCTCAAATTTTAAATTTGAGCTGACGAGTTGCGGGAGTAACTCAATGGTAGAGTACTAGCCTTCCAAGCTAGCTGTTGCGAGTTCGAGTCTCGTCTCCCGCTCCAGGTTTTGATAATTAAAAGTATGCCCATATAGCTCAGTGGTAGAGCACTTCCTTGGTAAGGAAGAGGTCATCGGTTCAAGCCCGATTATGGGCTCCAGAATTTAGCAGCGTTGTTGATTCAGAGAGAGAAGGAAACGTAATTATGGCGAAAGAGAAATTTGATCGGTCAAAACCGCACGTGAACATTGGGACGATTGGGCACGTGGATCACGGGAAAACGACGTTGACAGCGGCGATTACGAAAGTGCTGGCGAAGCACAATCCGAAGATCATCGTGCGGGCATTTGATTCGATTGATAATGCGCCGGAAGAAAAGGCCCGCGGGATCACAATTGCCACTGCCCACGTCGAGTACGAAACGAAAAACCGCCACTACGCGCACGTGGATTGTCCGGGGCACGCCGATTATGTCAAGAACATGATCACGGGTGCGGCGCAGATGGATGGCGCGATTCTGGTGGTGGCGGCAACTGACGGCCCGATGCCGCAGACCCGCGAGCATATCCTGCTGGCGCGGCAGGTCGGAGTGCCCTCAGTCGTCGTGTTCATGAATAAAGTGGATATGGTGGA
>JAYSTY010000095.1:0-3918 GCA_043719385.1 Blastocatellia bacterium
CGCTGCGGCAAGGGCGGCATTGGCTTCCTCATAGCGACCCATTCGCAACAATCCTGCCGCTAAATTGCCTGGCGGAAAAACATAATTTGGATCAAGCTGAATACTGATCTTCGCTTCACTGACTCCCTGGTCAAATAATCCGAGCATCAGGTAGCGCGTGACCAGCGCATTGCGGGGAAAGACATCGCGCGGATAGGTTTGCATCCACAATTTTAGTAATTCAACCTCTTTGTCAATTTCGCCCGTGACGCAATCATAATAAATCGAAGTAATCAGAAACTTCTCGCGTTCGCTCGTTCTGTCACGTAACTGATACGCCTGCTCAGCAAACTTAGTTGCCAACTCTGATTGTCCCAGGCCGTCGTAAACATTGGCCAGACGCGCCACCGGCAACGCAAATTTTGGATCAAGTTCGATGGCGTGTTGATAAAGCGTGATGGCCTCGATGCGATTGCCTTTAAGAAATTGCTCGCGTGCTAAAGAGACAGCCTTCAGTGCTTCCAGCGAGGAAGTGGTTCCTTCTTCCAGCGGTGCCGCAAACCGTTGAATTGAACCCAGGGATTCACCCAGCCGGGCGCGTAATTCTTTGGTCGCTTTGCTGAGTGCGCTTAAGACCTCATCTTTGCTCTGCGCCTCCACTAACGTGCGCGCAAAAATGTTCCCGGTTTGTGAATTGATGGCTTCGAGCGTGATGGCGTAGTGGCGATCAAATTTGGCAATCGTGCCGATGAGCGTGGCTTTGATACCCTGGCGCTGACCGATTTCACGGGCGACAGTGCGCGTCAGTTTTTCTTCGGGCGAGCGATTCATAAAGCGTAACGTTTCGCGGACGCGCTCTTCAGGAAAAATATTCAGAAAGGGAGTTTGTTCCAACTGCACTGCCAGCGCCTGTTTGAGCGCTCCATCAAAAACCGCCTCATCAGTGTTGTTCACAAAATCCGCCAGTAAAACAGAGTCTTTTTCCCCTAACGCATAAGTGCGATTGAAGAAGAGAAACCACGAAGCTAATGTAGCCAAAATCAGCACAGCGACAAAGGCCAGCGAAACTGTCCGTTTGTGTTGCCTGATATTTGTGACGATGTATTCGGCGCTTGAAAGCGTGCGCGACGCTGTAACCTTTGCCGGCTGCGGATTCGTTTGCAGTGGCAAAGATTCGTGCTTGCCAGGCTGTGGATCAAGCTCAATCTGACGGCGTAAGTTTTTGAGATCAGTTAGTAATTCATCACTTGATTGATAGCGCTGGTCACAATTTTTGCCTAGCATTTTGCTCAGGATGCGCTGTAATTCGACGGGAACAACCGCCAGATATTCCGTCAACGGCGGCGGCTCTCTTTCGACAATCGCAATAATTACATCGGTATTGGTTGCGCCCTGAAAAGGCGTTTGCCCGGCAATCATTTCGTACAGCACAATGCCCAGGCTGAAAATATCGCTGCGTGCGTCAACTGCTAATCCCCGCGCCTGTTCCGGTGACATATATCGTGCCGTCCCCAGTACGGTTCCAAGTTCGGTTGAAGGATGAGGGATGAAGGCGGAGCGATGAAGAAGAGAGTTTGCTCCTGATTCATCGTTCCGCCTTCCGCCTTCATCCTTTCCAAGTAGCTTCGCGACGCCAAAATCCAGTACCTTCACCAGACCATCAGGCCGCACCATAATATTTTCAGGTTTGATGTCACGATGAATAATTCCGGCTCCATGCGCGGCGGTCAGGGCGCTCGCAATTTGCCTTGCCAGATCAAGTGCCTGACTCAATTTCAGGCGTGACTCCGACATTAATTGTCGCAGGGTTTGTCCAGTGATTAATTCCGTCACGATGTAATGGACATTTTCCTGCTGGCCGACCTCGTGAATGGTGATGATATTGGGATGATTGAGCGATGAGGCGGCTCTGGCTTCACGCATAAAACGTTGCACCCGCGACCCATCAATCGTGTGAATGCGCGGCAAAATTTTAATCGCTACCTCGCGCTCTAATTTGGTGTCGAGCGCCTGGTAAACTTCGCCCATTCCACCGGCACCAAGCTCAACCAGGATTTGATAATGTCCGATGGCTTGTCCTTCCAGATTATGGCTGGAGGAGGCTTCGATGATTTGCCGCACCGGAGAAATTTCCAGAAAGCTGTTGGTGCTTCCGTCATCCTGTAACATTTTTTCGACTGCCAAACGCAGGCTTTCATCACCAGCACAGGCGACTGTTAAAAATTCTTTGCGTTGCAGAGCGTCATACTCAGCCGCCTCCGTAAAGATTTCGTTCATCTGTCGCCACCGGGTTGGAGTCATGATTGGAGTCATAAATTCTTAGCGTGATTATGCGGAATCGTAATTTTCGGGGCAAGTTTAATAAATGGTCAGAGCGCAAAGAGCAAATGCAAATTAACCGTAAGCAGGGTGAGGCGGATTTTAGCCTGTCCGGGCAGGATTGCAAATTAAAATTTATTTTTGCGGCAGTCGTTCAGGCAGTTTTGAGTGTCGCCACATCTTCCAGGCCAAGTTCTTTAATCATTTGCTCGCGCAGAATAAATTTTTGCACTTTACCGCTCGCAGTTAAAGGATAGGACGAAACAAAGCGGATGAATTTCGGAAGCTTGTGACGCGCCATGTTTGCCTTGCAATATTCGTGGAGTTCTTCAGCGGTCAACGTTTCATCCGCACGGCGAATCATGGCGCAAACTTCTTCGCCCATAAACGGGTCAGGCAGGCCAATAATTTGGGCTTCGGCAATTTTCGGATGGCGCATCAGAAAGGCTTCGATTTCCGCCGGATAAATATTTTCACCGCCGCGAATAATCATGTCTTTTACGCGCCCAACAATGTTCAGATAACCGTCCGGTCGCATCACTGCCAAATCGCCTGAATGCAACCAACCATCTTTGTCAATTGTCTCCGCCGTCTTTTCCGGCAGATTGTAATAACCGACCATATTCGAAAATGCTTTGCAACAAAGCTCGCCCGATTCGCCACAGTTGACGATTTCGCCCGTTGCCGGGCTGATGATTTTTATCGCGGTGTGCGGTTGTGGCAGGCCAACTGTCGCGGCTTTCATCTCGAAGCTGTCGGTACTAAATGATTGCGTCACCGCGCCCGTAGTTTCGGTCATCCCAAACACTATCGAACAATCCGCGCCCATCTTTTCTTTGACCTGTTCCATCACGACGACCGGGACGGGCGTAGCTCCGGTGAACAGGGCGCGAACCGTCGTCAAATCGAATTCCGCAAAGTGCGGATGATTGAGCATCGCAATCAGCATCGTCGGCACGGCAAAGGTAAACGTACCTTTTTCCTGCGCGAAGAGTTGCAGTTGTTTTGCGGGATCAAAAGTAATCAGCGGAATCAACGTCGCACCGAGGAAGATGCTATAAATCACGCCGCCCAAACTTCCCGCAATGTGAAAGAACGGCATCGAAGTCACGTAACGCTCGTGTGCGCCCAACGCGCCACGTCCGGTCGAAACCTGCCCCTGATTGACGAGGCTGAAATGCGTCAGCATCACGCCTTTCGGAAAGCCTGTTGTGCCGCTGGTGTATTGCATCATGGCGACATCGTGAACGCCGACACCGGCTTGGCGGGTCGCCAATTCTTCATCAGAAATCTTGTCCGCCAGCGCGGTGACTTGCGGATAAAGCAGCACGCCGGGTTGCGGCTTATTGCCGATCAGCACGACTCGTTTGAGTTTCGGCAATTCAGCGCAGTGCAACGTTTCGTTGATCGGGTCATTGATATTTTTTAGCTCTGGCACGATGTGATAGATGGATTGTAAATAATTATTGCCGCGCAATTCTTCGATCAAAAACAGCGTAGTAATGTCGCCTTGTTTGAGTACATACTCGATTTCGTCCTGGCGGTAATTTGTATTGACGGTCACAATCACCGCGCCAATTTTCGCCAGGGCCAATTCCAGAAATATCCATTCCGGCACAT
>JAYSTY010000096.1:0-3916 GCA_043719385.1 Blastocatellia bacterium
CGCTACGGCTCCGGGTACTGTACCGCGAGCCGTAGCGACCGGGTCTTCCCTTCACGCCAAAATCAAAATTCTACATCACGCAAATCATCGCGTTCCTGAAATGGATGATCGTCAAGCACACGCGTAAAAAATCCGCTTTCCAGAATCGCCTGCTCAATCGCCTGCTTTTCGGTTTCATCAGGCGCGGGCAAGGGTGAGCGCGGCATAAAGCCGTACATTCCACACATATCCATAGCGGCTTTTAACCAGCCAACGCCCGGCGCGGCGACCGCTTTACCCAATGCCGCAATCCGTTCCTGAATTCGTCCGGCGCGTTCCTGATCGCCCCATTTATAGGCGCGAACGGCTTCGCAACAGGCGCGTGGAGCCAAACTGGCAACAGCAAAAATTCCGCCTGTTGCGCCTAATGAAAGCCCTTCAGTTAAGAGCGGCGGCGCACCCAGCATGACGCTAAATTCTTTTTGTCCTAATTCCTGAAAAAGCTGGCGCAAAGATTCCAGATCGCCGGAGCTTTCCTTCAACCCAATAATGTTCGGATGATCCGCCAGTTCGGAAATTGTTTCCGGCATCAGATACACGCCCGAAAATTGTGGGATCAGATAAATCAAAACCGGAATCGGCGAATTGTCAGCGATGCGGCGATAATGGGCGGCGAGATGTTCGTCGTGCAAAATCTTTTTGTAATAAAACGGCGTGACAACCACTGCGCCATCAGCGCCACGATCCGCCGCCTTCTTCGTCATTTCAATGGTGTGCCGCGTGGAAAGCTCGCTCGTGCCCACCAGCAACAATTTATCGTAAGGCAAATTCGCCTTGATCGTGTCAATCACTGCCAGTTTTTCATCATCGGTCAGATGCGGGAATTCTCCCGTCGAACCAAGCGTTAAATATCCGAGCAGGTCGGTTTTATTCCATTCCTGCAAATTACTGACCAACTGGTTATGGGCAATTTCTCCTGTTTGATCAAATGGAGTGGGGAGAGCAGCGATAATTCCACTAAGATTTAATGACATAGATGCTTTCGTAATTTGTGTTGTTACAAATGAATCGGCATTATAGCCGTGCGCGATGAAAAGTAGCAAATGTGAGGAAAAGGCGACAGGTGTTAGAAGTTTGATGTTAGATATTCAGGGCGGCGGGAAGCTGTTTACTTAGGTGACTAAACCTGACATCTGAAATCCAGCACCTGACACTTAACATCCAGTATCTTCAACCTATGGAACTCCCGATTTACAAAGATAATTTGCGTTCGTCAGGCGACTGGCGAACAGGCATCCCACAGGTTCGTGAGGAATGGCAAAAAGCCAAATCACGACCTGAAGTCACGGCGCAGATTCGTGAGCTACAGCTTCTTGCAGTTACCAGCGAAGTTGCGGCAAAAGATTTTCTCACGGCGGCGCAATTGGTTGCTGAACTGGCGGCTGCGCCCGAAGCAAAATTAACCGTGCCGCATCTGTTCACAATCAATTGCACACTCACGAATACCGAAAGTAAATTTCGTGAAGTCGAAGCTACACCGCTCAATCCGGCGCACGATCCGCCTTTGGCAGTGATGTTGCCGCGCTTGCTTGAAAACGCAATGGGATGGTTTGCCACGGAAGGTTTCGCCGAAATGAGCGCCATCGAACAGGCGGCGCTGGTTTATTTGCGCCTGCTGGATTTACAACCTTTTGCGGCGGCGAATTTGGCCACGGCGATGCTGGCGGCGAGCTTTCACATCGAACGCGCAGGCCTGCCACCATTGATCATTGATACAAATGATGAGCGTTACGCCACTGTCCTTGAAACCGCGTTTCGAATGCTGACGCAACATTTAGTAGATTATTTTGCGGCCTCGTTAGGAAAGACGATTGAGAAGATCGGCGCTGAGCAGTAAGGAATTAACCGATAAATTGTGTCAGAAGCCTGCGCAATGTTCAGGCTTCTGACACCTTGTTTTACTTACTTATTACACCCATTCAAAATTACCGACACTGTACCGGAGCCGGTATTGGCAATCGCTAAATCCGGTTTGCCGTCACCATTGAAATCCGCTTTTTGTAAGGCCAGCGGATGGCTGCCGACATTGAGGATCGTCGGATTCACATTATCAAAGGCTTGTCCGGTGAAAAATCCTGTCCCGCTCCCTTTGATCAGCAGCACCGTATTCGAGCCGTAATCGCCGATCCCAATGTCTACCTTGCCATCGCCATTCAGATCACCAATCACGACCGAAGCGAAATATTGTCCGCTCCCGCTCACCCCAAAACCACTCGCCTGTGTGAAGCCACCGACGCCATTGCCCAGAATTGGAATGACTGTGTTTTTCGTCGAGTTCGTCACGACTAAATCCAGATTGCCATCACCATTCAAATCGCCTGCCGCAATCGCTTCCATCCCGACGCCTTCCGCCGTTTTTACCACCCAGCTTCTGCCAAAATTCCCCAGGCCATCGCCAAAGATAATCGTCACTTCACCGCTGAAATAATTCGGGAAAGCTAAATCCAGTTTGCCATCTTTGTCGAAATCCCCGACGACGCCTGGTTGCGGCGACGGTCCTGCGTAGTAATAACGCGGCAACTTGAAGCTGCCATCGCCATTCCCATCCAGAATCGCAATGTTACCCAAGCCGTCATTTGGCACTGCTAAATCCGCCCTGCCATCGCCGTTGAAATCACCGATAACGACACCCGTAGATTTATTGCCGACTTCGTAATCGCCTTTTCGGGTGAATGTGCCGTTGCCAGCGCCGAGCAGAATCGTCACCTTATCTGTGCCGCGACTGACGACGACTAAATCAAGTTTGCCGTCCCCGTTCACATCTTTCGTAGCGACATAGTTGGGCAGTGCGCCAACGTTGTAAGTCGCGCCTACCGTCGTGCCACCCAGCAAAATCCGCACCGTGCCTGCAATATAATTAGCGACCGCCAGATCAGCTTTGCCATCCCCATTAAAGTCACCGCTCGCCAAACCATAGGGATCATTCCCTGCCGCCACAGTTTGCGGCGCATTGAACGTCGGCACGGCACAGCCGCCATTATTTTTAGAGATATTCAACAAGACATAAACGCCATTCTGATTAAGATCAGTTGCAACCAAATCAGCAATCCCATCGCCATTCAGGTCACCAGTCGCAAGTCCTGCTCCAGAGAAAGGAACTGGTTGTTTTGCGACTGTACAGAAACCACCCTGACCATCGCCCGTCAAAGTAATGATCGATTGATTGCCGACCACAGCTAAATCAGGAATGCCATCGGCATTGAGATCACTGGCAACCAGAGAACCAATCGTAAGAGAGAGATCACTAAGTTGATAGGCTATCGTTTGCGGGAAATTGCCTTTTCCGTCTCCTAGTTTCACTACAATTCTGTTATCAAAATCAGCAGTAGCAGCATCCACGTTCCCATCACGATTGAAATCCTCAAGCACCATTAATTTCGGGTCTTCGCCAAAACCAAGATAGCTAATCTTTGGCGAAGTAAAGTTTCCCTGTCCATCCCCAAAACTCAAAGATAGTCCAAATTGATCGGCAATAACAATGTCTGCATTGCCGTCTTTATTGAAGTCACTGGTTGCGATTAGAGAAGGGTTTCCAGCAGGCAACTGATATTGGCTCGAAATCTTCAGCCCTCCTGCACCATTACCCAACAGGACGAAATAACGATCTCCGATACTGTCAACGACCGCGACATCCAGCTTGCCGTCTTTATTGAAATCCGCCAGAGCTAATTGTGCGCCAATCGAATTTATGCCCAATGACGTGTCGGAAGCTTTGACTAAATTGCCGCGCCCATCGCCCAGCAAAATGATGACGCTCCCAAATGCACCAGATGAAGTGAAGCTGGCATTGCCAATTACCGCATCAAGCTTGCCGTCGTTGTTGAAGTCTCCCACCAAAATAGCGCGAGGATTCCCCGATCCATCATCTTTGATGCTG
>JAYSTY010000097.1:0-24022 GCA_043719385.1 Blastocatellia bacterium
CCTTTTCAGGATTCAGAAGTTAGGATTCAGGAGTTAGGGAATGTTGTGGACGCAGCAACAAAACCTGAATCCCAAATCCTAACTCCTGAATCCTGTCACTGGCAGGTAAAACCAGGCGGTGTGATGGAAATTAAAAACGAAGCCCGATCCATCATTGCCAGGTGACGTAAATTATGTCCACCATTCTGATTCGTCTTCGCATTTAAACTAAGTGCTGCCCCAACCACAGAATTGCCATCCGCCGAAATAAACCGCAGCCAGCCCGTGTGACCCGAGGCAATTATTTTAGTAAATGCCGGGAGGGAGCGAGGATACCCATCCCTTAAAATATTACGCTGCTGACTTGTCCCACCAGCCAGTAAGACGTTAATCGGCTTCTCTACATCATTGAATAAGACAGCCGACATGTTACCGATGATGCCAATTGGTGCAGTTTTGGTCAGGTCTCCGCCAAAACGATTTACGACGAGCATCGTTTGGTTACCGTCCAGCGAGCTTGGGATATTATCAACGGATAAGACACGCGGTGAAAAATCATAGGAGATGCCATCGAAATACATCGTCGCACTATAATCCAGCGGGTCGCACACAACCGGCGTTTGCGCAACCGCCGCAAAAGAGATGGCATTGAGTGCTGCCTGATGACCTGATTTGAATTTCACGACTTCCCCGCCAATCAGGCGATTAAAATTAATCGGACACCCGGTATTATCAACCGCAACTGCAATGGCATAGCCTTTGATACCAGGGTCATAATCAGCAGCATATAAATTAATATGCCTGGTCGGGAGAATGCAGAAAAATGAATCTGTCACATTGCCAGTTTCGCCATCAACAAAAAACACACGGACAGTGACGGCCTTGTTTTCATCCGTATTCGTAATGGAAATCAGGGTATTTTCAAGCTGCGGCGCGGCGCTGTCAGAGGTGTAAAGATTATAAAAAAGCACTGATCCAGCTTTGTCATCGGTGGGAAAAGTAGGAACAGAAACCGGCACCGTAGCCGTTGACCCGCAGCCGGCAATGACAGATTTTATCGCGGCTGCCGTCCCGCTGCCATCCTGCGCCGTCTCGATATAAAACCCGGCAGTCGTATTGGCATAATCCTGCATGATCGGCTTAATAAGCGCGGTATCAGAAGCAAAAGTAGGAACGTAAATGGCAGAAATCTTGATCCCGTTCGTGGCGGCTTGCACGGCGACATCATGAGCATGTTTATCATCAATCCCCGGCGTATATTTATCATCAAAGCCGCCCGGCACGGCATCAGTAATTAAAATAATCAGCTTGAAGGTGCGGGGGCGGAAATTTGGCGTGAAGTCAATATTCTGATTTCTCCCGTTAGCAGCTAAGGCGTTAACGACCGTATTCAGCGCCTCATCCGAAGCTTCGGGAATAGCCCCGCCACCATCGGCAGTCAAATCTAATATTTTAGCCGCAATGGAGGCACGATTATTATCGGAAAAATTTTCGCGGATCGTCACGTCATTCTTAAAAGTCACCAAAGCCAGGCGATAATCATTTTTCGACGCTGTTTCGATATTATTCAAAATACTGGTCAGATCGCTTTTGATGCTGTTGAGTGCGCCGCCCAGACTTCCTGTATCGTCAACGACGAACACAACATCCATCGGGCCGCATTGCGCCATGGCATCAGAACGTAGGAGAAAGAGGGTGACAAAAAGAATGTTCAGTAATATTAGTGCGAATCTACGGATTTGCTTATGTGTGGTAGTCATAAGAAATAGCTCCTTATTTATTTTATCGAATGCAACCTACGGGGTTAAGGCTTAATCATGCGAGATCATCAAAATTCAATGATCGCCTGGTTACGAAGATTTTTGGCGTCGCAAAGATTGCAGGTAGTGAATGGAACAGCGGGGACTGTGAGGCACAAATTCACTTAATCATGTAAAGCTTCCAGTGAGAAAAGGATTAAGTTTTATTGCAATTTCATCTGGATTATAGATGAACAAGCGATGAATCAGCAACATTTTTCTCATCTGCCATTTTGCGGCAATCCTTTCTCACCAATTATGTCACTATTGCTGCTACATAAAAGCAAAGGTCTCCTCAATATTCTGCTGTAACATCAATTCCCACTGTAAATTAGCTACTTTAGTAAAAGTCCCTGAATTTATCTGGCACGAAATTCGCCAGTCTGTTGCTCGACAAAAGGGTGTGCAGTTGCTGCCGTCGTATTAGTTAGCTTGGGTTGTTCAGCGGCGGCAGTCCGGGGCCACTGACGCCCTTTTGTCAAAGTACGATTCCTTCACGCCAACAATTAAGCTGCATCCACCAACAATAAATTTGTATACCTGTATCTTTGCCTGCCAATAGCAATACATTTCTAATAGCCTCTTCATTTCTGATTAATTTCAGAAAATTCTAATACCTCCCAAGTATCTTTACTTTTGCCCTTTTTCAAAAGGTAAAGCTTCCGGCAATTTCTCTGACTTTGATCCCAGCCTGGCTTATGGCAAAATGTTGACTCATTCCCCTTTAAGGATTGAGAAAACATTATGGTTACAAACCGAAGATCAAAACTGCTTGCTCTGTTTTTTTTTAGTTTGCTGTTTGCCTGGCAGGTATCAGGTCATCCGAATTTTCTAAATCAATACGCGCTTGATCCACGCTCTAAAGCTGAATTCCGTACTAATTGTGCAATATGTCATCAGGCTGAAGGTAAAAAAGCTGACCTGAATTTTCTGACTGAGTTTGGCAAAGAATTTGTCGCCAATCAAAATAAAATTACCCCGGCAATGAAGGATCGCTTTGACTGGCTTTTTAATACAGCAGAGACAGAAGTTTCCGGGATTGCTACCGAGACAGTTAAACTCAACACAGATCAGGTTGTGATTAATGTCACAGTAAAAGATAGCAAAGGGAAATATATTACCGGCCTGGACAGTCGCGCTTTTCTCTTACAAGAGGATGGACAAAAACAGGAGATTGCCAAATTCCTGGGCGAAGATGCTCCGGCTGCAGTCGCGGTAGTGATTGACACTTCCGGCAGTACGCTGGCAAAAGATTTGGAGCGAATTAACAAATCCGTGCTTGATCTGGCGAATCGCCTGCAACCGGATGATGTTTTATCCATCTATACTTTTGGCGAAGGTGGGGCGCAACAAATTCGGGATTACGCTTCCAGCATTAGAGATTTGAAACCGTTACTCAAGCAATTAAAAGGTCATGGCGACACTCCGCTGTACGATACAGTCCTGAAGGCTACGGCTGATTTAAAACAACGCCCAGAGCGCCGCAGAGTGATGATTTTAATTTCTGATGGAGCGGATACAACCAGTCAAAAAACTCTGTATGAAGCCGGACGCGAGACATTTATCGCGGGCGTTTCCATCTATTCAATTGATCTGGTAAATACAAAAAGTGAAGCCAAACGCTCACCTGAGCGACAGGCTGGCGCGACGGCGCTGAAACAGTTAGCTGAGGAAACCGGCGGACGATATATCACTGCCGAAGGCGGATTTTTTACCACCAGTCGGGGTAAGCTCAAAAAGATTTTTACGGATTTAATTGATGAATTGCACAAACAATATACGATCATTTACGAACCAAATAATATGCGGCACACCGGACGCTGGAGAACGATTCGTGTTGTCCCGGAGCAATCCGATTTAAACACCAGAACCAGACTGGGCTATCGTGAGGGCGTCCAATGAAGAGTATCTCCTTACGCTATTTTGTTAACTGGAAGGAATATTATCGGGCTGAAAGATTTCTTTTACGACAACAACACTGGGTTATGCCGGAGCAGTTTTCCGGCGCCTTATTACTTCTTCTAGCAATCTTTTTCCGGTACTTCGATTTTCCGCTCGGCTATTCAATCCTGCCTTTAATTGCCGGAGTATTATTTCTCGGTGTGCCAGTATTTCGTCATCTGGGTTTAAGAAAAAGATGGGAACGTGAACCTACTTTACAAGCTGAACATATTGTCTCTTACGCCCAGGACGGAATTCATTATCTGCTGAACGGCATCGAATCAAATCTGGATTGGAAGTACTATCAACGCTGGATTGAATCACCGCAGGGCTTTTTGCTAATCTACGGTCAGGACGTTTTTAATCTTATTCCTAAGAGCGCATTCGATTCACCCGCCACGATCAATAATTTCCGTCAATTGATTACGAGTAAATTAAGCAAACAATAATTCATCACCGGCCCCATAACCGAATCCCAATCATGACAATTAATGAGCAACTCTCATATTTAACCAAAGGCACAGTAGACGTGATCCGCACTGAAGACCTCAAAGCCAAACTTGAAGCTTCTGAAAAATCCGGGCAAAAATTACGCATCAAAGCCGGCTTCGACCCAACTGCACCGGATTTACACATCGGGCATACGGTATTAATTCGCAAGATGCGTCATTTCCAGCAACTAGGTCACGACGTAATTTTTTTGATCGGCGATTTCACTGGACTGATTGGCGATCCAACGGGCAGAAATGCCACGCGCCCGGCATTGACGCCGGAACAAATCGCTGCCAATGCCGAGACTTACAAAGCACAGATTTTCAAATTGCTTGATCCTGAAAAAACGATCATAGATTTCAACGCACGCTGGATGAATGCTTTTACTCCAATTGATTTCATCCGCCTCACCGCCAAAGCTACTGTCGCCCAAATGCTCGAACGCGACGACTTCACGAAACGCTATCAAACAGGCGTTCCGATCAGCGTCCATGAATTCCTGTATCCGCTTGTCCAGGGCTATGATTCCGTTGCCTTGAAAGCCGATGTCGAGCTTGGCGGGACGGATCAGAAATTCAATTTACTCATGGCGCGTGAAATCCAACGAGCCTATGGACAGGAACCGGAAATCATCATGACTGTCCCCTTGCTCGAAGGGCTGGATGGCGTTAATAAAATGTCGAAGAGTTACAACAACTACATCGGCATCAATGAACCCGCTGATGATATTTACGGTAAGGCCATGTCAATCAGCGACGAGATGATGTGGCGCTATTACGAATTGTTGACGGATTTAACGGCGAGTGAAATTGCCAGCTTAAAATCAGCCGTCGAAAGCGGCGGTCGTCATCCGCGTGATGTAAAATCGGAACTGGCGAAAAAACTTGTCGCGGATTTTCATTCGCAAGCCGCTGCCGATCACGCTGAGGCAGAATTCACGCGCCGCTTCCGCGAGCATCAGGCGCCAACAGAAATTGAAACGCGAGTACTGACGCAAACTGAGCCAATTAAATTAGCAGACTTACTCGTGCAGGCAGATTTGGCTCCATCAAAAGCGGAAGCCCGCAGGTTAATAGCCCAGGGCGGTGTGAAAGTAAATGGAGAAAAAATTGCCGATGCAATGTTTACCATCAACCCAACTGATACGAAGGAAGCGCAATTACAAGTTGGCAAGCTGAAATTCTTAAAGGTAATTTTTAGTTGATTATGTAAGGGGTCAAATTTTATGGCTGCAAATCTCAAACAACGCCCACAAAATTTCTATACGGTAGAAGAATATTTTGCGTTAGAAAAACAAGGCGATAAACGCTATGAATACTGGGATGGCGAAATCTTTTGCATGAGTGGTGGCAGTACACAGCATGCCATTATCAGCACAAATATAACCGTCGAGATTGGCATTCAGCTCAAAGGAAAGAAGTGCCGAGTATTCAACAGCGATCAGGCTATTTACACACCAGCGTTGCCACCTTATCGCTATCCAGATGCCAGTGTAGCTTGCGGCAAACCGAACTACCTTAAATTATCAGGCATTGATGCGCTAACAAATCCAATCGTTGTGATTGAAGTACTTTCTCCCTGGACACAGGAGGCTGACCGTTCTGCCAAAAAAGATGCGTACCAGGCGCTTGAATCATTGCAGGAATATTTATTAATTTCGCAGGAAGAACCGCACGTTACACAATTTATTCGGCAGGATGACCATTGGCTAAGAAAAGATTTTGGCGACCTGACAGCAATTGTGGAACTGCCTTCGATTGGCTGCCAGCTTGCATTGAGTGACATTTATGACGGCATTGAATTCAATTGAAATTTCAGATTCCCAGCGCCTGCTCAATCTCACTTCTCTCTGCCGCAACCTGAATCCATTGACTGGAAAAATTCGACTGCAAGGTGTGTTTAGTTCCCTGCTTATCGGTATAACTCAACTCGCCACGATGATAGGCCACTACATAATCAGGGTCTTTCAAAACGTGTCCGGTTAAGATCGCTACAACATCTTCATCAGGATTAATGCGGCCATCGGCTGTCATTTTTTTAATCCCTGCCAGCGTCACTGCCGAGGCGGGTTCGCAGCCAATTCCGTCGCGTCCGATGATCGCTTTGGCATCGGCAATTTCCTGTTCATCAACCTGCTCGACTTCGCCGTTGCTGCAATGCAATCCCCGGATCGCTTTTTGCCACGAGATTGGATCGCCAATTTTAATCGCTGTAGCCAATGTTGATGCACCTTTCACTGGTGTTAAGCTTTGTGCACCGGCGCTCCACATTTGGTAAAGCGGGTTCGCGCCTGCGGCCTGGATAATCGTAATTTTCGGCATCCGTTCGATCATCCCCATCTCTAATAATTCTTTTAAGCCTTTGGCAATCGCAGATGAATTTCCCAAATTCCCGCCCGGCACGACGATGCGATCAGGAATTTTCCAGTCGCGTTGTTGCAACATTTCATAGGCAATAGATTTTTGGCCTTCGACACGAAATGGGTTGACCGAATTCAATAAATACATCGGCGAGTCTTTGGTAATATCGCGCACGAGCCGTAAAGCGTCATCGAAATCACCATCAATTTGCACAACAGTCGCGCCGTAATCCAACGCCTGTGAAAGTTTGCCAAGCGCGATTTGCCCCGAAGGGATAAAAATAATTGCCTTGATTCCCGCTCGCGCCGCATAGGCCGCCATCGAAGCCGAAGTATTGCCCGTGCTCGCGCAGGCTACGCTTTTTGCACCCAATTTTGCCGCCTGCGTCACACCTGTCGTCATCCCTAAATCTTTAAATGATCCGGTGGGATTCATCCCCAAATGCTTGAACGCAAGACGTTTCATTCCGGCAAATTCCGCGCTCCGTGGAGCATCAAAAATTTGCGTATTGCCTTCCAGCATCGTCACGATATTTGCTTCTTCGACTTCGGGCAAAAGTTCGCGGAAACGCCAAACGCCACTTTGATTAGCAGGTATCTTTGAAGCCAGTCGCTCATCCCATAATTTTTTCAATTGCGCAGGATCAAAAGCTTTTACTTCATGAACCAGATCAAGCAAGCCATTACAAACTTCGCAGGTGTAAATGATGGAGGTGGTTGCAAATTTAGCGCGACAAGTGGGTTCGATACATTGCAGGAAAGTCATAAAAGTTACCACAAACGTTAAAAATACCCCGTCGCTACAGCTCCGGGTACAGTACCGCGAGCCGTAGCGAGCCGGGTTCTCAGGCACAGTGTCGTGGGCTAATAACAATAATAATCGCAGATGTCGCGGTCAGTGCTGGAAGCAAATTCCTGGCCACATTTACGGCAATAAAATAAAATTTCATGCGGAACAGGCGTCACGCCCAAACACTGGGCGATTTTCATCCACAGGCTGTAATGGCGCTCAATCCCAACCTCATCGTGATCTACGTTATGCCCACAATCGCAGGTGTCTTTGATGATGTCCACTGGATATAGCCCACGCTGCCATTCCTGAATTTCTGTTACCAATGTAGCTGTCTCCATAATTTCAGTTGGAAGGTTGTTCCAAGGCAAAAGCCTGATGAATTGCGAGCACGGCAGTAGCGGCATCTTTGGCAGCGACGATCAGCGAAATATTCACTTCGGATGATCCCTGCGAAATCGCAATCACATTCACCTTACTCTCGCCCATCGCGCCAAAAACTTTGGCGGAGATGCCCGGCGTGCCTTTCATCTTATCACCGACGACCGCCACAATCGCAATTGAATCATCCGCCACAATGTCTTCGATATGACCTTGCAGCAAATCAACCTCAAGCGTGGATCGTAGCGCTTTGACGACGCGAGCAGCTTCAGATGAATTCACTACAAAGCAAATATTATTTTCTGATGAAGCCTGCATAATCATCAGGATATTCGCCTTTTCAGCCGCTACTGTAGCGAAGGTTTTTGCCGCAATGCCGGGAATTCCCTGCATTCCTTTGCCGCTGATTGAAATCAAACTCACATTGCGAATTGAGGTCACAGCCTTGACGCCGCGCGCTGATGGACGACCTTCCACGCTGACTTTCGTACCTTTATTTGTTGGATTAAAAGTATTGAGGATGCGCACGGGAATACTTTGTTTATAGGCTGGCAAAATTGTTTTGTAGTGCAAAACTTTCGCGCCGTAATAGGCCATCTCAGCGGCTTCGCTATAACTAATTTCACTGAGCGTCCGCGCCGCCGGGACTTCTACCGGATTCGCCGTCATCACGCCATCAACATCTGTCCAAATCCAAATTTCATCCGCGTCCAGCGCCGCGCCGATTATCGAAGCCGAGTAATCCGATCCGCCGCGTCCCAACGTAGTCGTCACGCCGTCTTCATTTGCTCCGATAAAACCCGTGATAACTGGAACTTCGCCGGCGGCTAACACTGGTAACAAGCGAGCGCGTGCTTTTTCCCGCGTCTTGTCCATTAACGGTTCGGCCTGCCCAAACTGATCGCTCGTAACAATTATTTCAGTCGCTTCGATGGCCTGAGAAGGCTTGCCCTGCGCAGCAATTGCCCCCGACAACAAAGGAGCGCAGAGCATTTCGCCAAGCCCGGAAATCGCATCCAAAGTGCGCGGCGAAAGCTCGTGGATCATCGAAAGCCCTTTGCACAAAGTCTCAAAACGTTCGACGTGTTTCCACATTACATTCAGCGCATCACGCCGCCGACCAGCATCATCCTTGATCAGCAAATGCGCCGCGTTGCGATGTGGCTCATACAATTCATCCCGCACCGAAACATGCCAGTGACCTTTAACAGCATTTTCGGCAGCGGCAATTAATTTATTCGTGACGCCGCTCATCGCCGAAGTGACGACGACGACCTGATGACCTTCATTAACAGATTTGAGAACAAGCGAAGCGGCTTCGGCAATGCGTTCTGCACTGCCAACTGAGGTTCCGCCAAATTTCATGACGATGAGCATAGAATAATTGGAATAGTTGGAGCGACCTGCCCACTACGTGCAGTCCGACAAAAATGTTTACTTAGGCAAGCCAATGTCTTTAGCTTTCAGTCCTCCAGGAGGCCACATGTTGGGGTCTTCTTCTCCAGTGACAGAAGCCGCAAGTTTAGCCATCATTAGTTCATGATGGTAATTGACACCACCAATAATGCCGTTATTGAACGACGAATTACTCTTCTTCGCTTTTTCTTGATCCAGTAAGGTGCCAACAATAAAATCTTTGTCTTTATAAACCACTCTTCTAAACTCAAAAAAAATGGTTATCTTCCCTTCTGTTCCAATGATTCTTATTACATCCGTCTGATACTTGCTTATGGCGTTAGAATCCGAGACCGATTTCCAGGTTAGTTCTCCGCCCTTATTTTTAAGCCAACCTTGAACAATGTCTGCGCGAACCATAGCCAGAAAATCTGCATCCATTGAATTATCTTTATATTTTAATGGAGCAACGGCAAAAACAAATCCAGAATCTGACTCGTAACGCTTATCAATGAACGTTACGACATCGGTTCGAGGCAATTTTATTTTATTCAAAATGTATGTGTCAGCATATTTAAATTCAATGTTTCCAAGAACAACTGTTTTCTTTTCTTTTTCTTTCCCAAGCAAAGATAGCGAGCTGAGCGAAACAATAAGTACGAAAAAAAATATACAGACTTTACGATATAAAAACATCTCACAACCTCAATTATAATAATCCTTTCGCCACTAACAACTCCGCATTCAATACTGCCGCTCCCGCTGCGCCTCGCACAGTGTTGTGACTAACCAGCGTAAATTTAAAATCAAAGATCGTATCTTTACCGATTCTTCCCACGACTGTTGCCATGCCGTTTTGCGCATCACGATCAAGGCGCGACTGTGGGCGATCTTTTTCAGTTCTTACAATCACCGGAAATTCCGGCGCGGTTGGCAATTTTAATTCCTGCGGCAAGCCTGAATAGGAGGCAAAGGCGGCGATGACTTTTTCGACCGTAGTTTTTTTCTTCAACTTCACGCGCACGGATTCAAGATGACCATCCTGCACAGGGACGCGGTTGCATTGGGCGCTGACTACGAAAGGCGCAGCAATAAATTTATTG
Organism: Blastocatellia bacterium; assembly: GCA_043719385.1. Lineage (GTDB taxonomy): Bacteria > Acidobacteriota > Blastocatellia > RBC074 > RBC074 > JAFDVL01. The sequence continues at coordinate 10,240 of JAYSTY010000097.1, forward strand.
CGCGAAAATTTGCCCATGATTTTTTGTGGCTCTTCTTCGACTTTTTCCTCTTCGTCGCCGGGGTGTGGCATCACATTGTCAATGATGTCCATTGAAGCAACACCGGGATAACCAGCGCCGGAAATCGCCTGCATCGAAGTCATCATCACGGCTTCCAGTCCGAAAGCTTTTTGTAAAGGAGCGAGCGCCAGCACCAGGCCAATCGTCGTGCAGTTTGGATTCGTCACGATGTAGCCTGTTATGTAACCACGCTTTTTTTGCTGAATCGGGATCATGTCTAAATGATCGGGATTTATTTCCGGGACTACGAGCGGGACATATTCGTCCATGCGATACGAGGAAGAATTGCTGATGACAGGATAGCCCGCCGCTGCGAATTCGTGTTCGGTTGCGAGGGCAAGGTCTGAAGGCAAACTCGAAATAATCACATCACAATTCAAAGGAGATTTGATCGCCTGGACTTTAATTTCTTTCACTGCATCCGGCATCTCAAAAGGCAATTTCCAGTTGCAGGCATCCACAAATTTTTTGCCTTCGGAGCGGTCAGACGCCGCCAGCGCGATCACTTCAAAATACGGATGATTGCGCAGCAGGTGAATGACCCGCTGCCCGACTGTTCCCGTCGCGCCGAGAATCCCGACGCGCTTTTTTACTTTTGCAATTGTTGCCAAAAGAACCTCCAAAATTTAGACAGGATTGACAGGATGAACAAGATTCTTTTTTCTTAATCCTGTCTATCCTGTTCACCTTGTCTGATTAGTTTACTGAATAATTTTTCTCAACGTAATCGTTTAGAATATCAATAAATTCCGGCACGATACCTTCGCCCTTCAGCGTCTTCATTAATTTCCCATCCACAAAAACTGGTGCGCGTGGATCTTCACCTGTGCCCGGCAAGCTGATGCCGATGTTGGCATGCTTTGATTCGCCGGGGCCATTGACTACGCAACCCATCACGGCAACTTTCATATCGGCGACGCCCGGAAAAGACTCCCGCCAGATCGGCATTTGTCCGCGTAAATATTTTCCAATGTCGTCCGCCATTTCCTGAAATAACGTCGAAGTCGTGCGTCCACAACCAGGACACGCTGCAACCTGTGGCGTAAAGCTGCGGACTTCGAGCGATTGCAGAATTTGCTGCGCGACAATGACTTCTTCGGTGCGGTCTCCATTCGGAGCCGGCGTCAGCGAAACACGAATCGTGTCACCGATTCCCTCTTGTAATAAGACAGACAATCCGGCAGTGCTGGCGACGACACCTTTATTCCCCATGCCCGCTTCAGTCAAGCCAAGATGCAAAGCATAATCGCTGCGTTGTGCCAGGTCGCGGTAAACTTCTATCAAGTCCTGCACGCCGGATACTTTGGCGCTCAGAATTATCTGGTCACGACGCATGCCATAACTCTCAGCCATTTCCGCCGATTGCATTGCACTTGTACAAATTGCATCAAATGTCACGGCACGGGCATCACGCGGATTCTCAGATTTGGAATTTTCATCCATCATTCTGGTGAGCAGGGCCTGATCCAGCGATCCCCAATTGACTCCGATGCGCACAGGTTTATTGTTCTCAATCGCCACGTCAATCATCTTTTTGAAATTGTCATCATGATGCCGTCCGGCTCCGACGTTGCCAGGGTTGATCCGATATTTCGCCAGCGCTCTGGCACAATCGGGATATTCGGTAAGCAGAATATGCCCGTTGTAATGGAAATCTCCAATGATCGGCGTGTTATGTCCGGCGGTGCGCACTCGATCAACAATTTCCGCAACTTTGGCGGCGGAGGCTTTGGTATCAACCGTAATTCGCACCAGTTCCGAACCAGCCCGCGCCAATTCGATGACCTGATTCGCGGTAGAAATTGCATCGGAGGTGTCAGTATTCGTCATTGACTGGACAACAATCGGATGGTTGCCGCCCACCAAAACGCTACCCACATTTACTGCCACTGATTGTCTGCGCTTGATAATTGCCATATAGAGATAATCCAGTCGGGAAAATTAAAGGAGTTATTTTACCAATTCAGCCATAAACCGCAAACAAGGAATTGTCAGCAGGTTTAATTTCCAGCAATTATTTACCTCAAAATCCGCAACCTGTGGGACATCTTAAAAGCTGTACTACCACCGACAGACCTGGACTTGTTTGGATCCATGGTTGATCTTTCCATAATTAATATGATAGCCTTCGCTCGCTGTCGTCGTGATTAAGTGTATATCTCAAAAGCAAGGAAGCTTACAGGAGCAGTTGGCAATTAACTGTTGATCTGTATGCAAAATAAACTAATGCAACCAGAAATCGGCGTCCCCCTGTTATGGGATCAACAGAGCCGAGGAGTTTTCGTCATGATGAAAGACAAACGTTATTATACGTTAATGCTTTTCGCCCCCACTGCTAATTCACAATTTCGTAAATACAACCTTCCTCATAAATTCGTCTATGCAATCCTGACTTTCGCTGGGATTGGTCTTTTAGCTGTACTATTTGGAATATTTAGCGTCGCTCGTTATACCTCATTAGCCGTTCAATATAATTTAGCAAAAATGGATAACCGCAAACTGCGGGAAGTTAATCAGGAAGCACAAGTTGCGACTGAGCGGATCCAAGGCCGACTCGCTGCCCAGGAACCAATTTTACAAAAACTGGCAGAATCCACCGGCGTCAAAGCCTCAACCGATATTGGAAAAAATATTGGCAGTGGTGGCCCGGACATTAAAGATTTAGAGAAAGCGACCTCCGCCCTTGAAGTCGGAGTCCGGGATATTAAAGAATTTGTCGCCGCCAATCAGATCAAACTTTCGGCGATTCCCTCGATCTGGCCAGTACGCGGCTACATCACTTCCGGTCTCGGTGATCGGGGCAATCCTTTCGGCGGTGGCGGCAATGAGCATCACCCTGGCCTGGATATTTCCGCCACACACGGAACATCAATTGAAGCTCCCGGCGATGGCATTGTCATTATGGCTGGCCCCTGGGGCGGCTATGGAAATATGGTCGCCATAGATCACGGCTACGGCCTGACGACTCGCTTCGGTCACATGTCTAAAATTGACGTAAAAGTCGGCGATCACGTCCACCGCAGTACGCAACTTGGAGCCGTTGGCAGTACGGGACGTTCAACCGGCCCGCACCTGCATTACGAAGTTCGGCTCTATGACCGCGTAGTTGACCCGATGAATTATTTACCCAAAGATCAATAAGTTCCTTCGTCCGACTCCCGCGTAAAGAAAAAGGTGGCTCAAAATTGAGTCACCTTTTTTATTGTATTTTTGGAATGGTTGCGAAGGTCAGGCGATTAACGCCTTGATTGCTTCGCCATCCGTGATCGTGGGGCGTTCCAATCTTCCGTTGTGTTGATAGAGGACACGCAAATGATCCAGCCCCATCAGGTGCAAAATCGTCGCGTGAATATCGTGGACGTGCGCACGCTGTTCAATTGCCTTCAGCCCGATTTCGTCAGTTTGCCCAATGATCTGACCGCCTTTGATTCCCGCTCCGGCCATCCATATCGTGAAGCCCCAGGGATTGTGATCGCGTCCATCGCCCTTTTCGGCAAAAGGTGTACGCCCGAATTCCCCGCCCCAGACTACCAGCGTTGAGTCGAGCAAGCCGCGTGATTTTAAATCGGCTAATAATCCGGCGACAGGTTTGTCCTGGCTCAGACACATTTTCGAGTGATTGCCTTCCAGGTTGGAATGCGCATCCCATGCGCTGCCGCTGCCAGAATACAATTGAATGAAACGAACATCGCGTTCGACCAGACGACGCGCCAGCAAACACATCGTGCCGTATTTTTCAGTCGCCGGATTATCCATCCCGTACAGCTTTTTCGTGGCTTCGGATTCTTTCGTCAAGTCGGCAGCTTCGGGCGCGGAAATTTGCATGCGATATGCCAGTTCATAGGAATTCAAACGTGCCAGCAATTCTGTGTCTTCAGGCTTATTGGCAGAAAATCGTTGATTGAGAGAAGCAAGGAAATCCAGTTTGCCGCGTTGTTGTTCATCTCCGATGGTTTCAGGTTGTTTGAGGTAATAGATCGGTGCGCCGCTGGGACGAAATGTTGTGCCCTGATAAATGGCAGGCAAGAAGCCCGAACTCCAGTTTTTTGTGCCGCCTAAAACTTCTGCGCCATCCGCCATCACGACAAAAGCCGGAAGATTTTGATTCGCCGTTCCCAGTCCATAAGTTGCCCATGCGCCCAAACTCGGACGCCCGGCCAAAATCGAGCCAGTGTTCATTTGGCAAACAGAACCAACGTGATTGAGACCATCTGCCCAGCAGGAACGAATGATAGCGAGATCGTCTACGTGTTGCGCAGTGTGTGGCAACCAGTCAGAAACGGGAATGCCACTTTGCCCATAATTTTTAAAAGTGCGCTGGCTCGGAATAATGTTGTTAGAAGCTGTCCCCATCGCCGTGATTGGACGCCCGAAAGATTCAGGCATCGGCTTGCCGGCGAGTTCCAACAGCTTTGGCTTTGGGTCAAAAGTATCAAGATGACTGGGGCCACCTTCCATAAATAAAAAGATGACAGATTTTGCTTTCACTTTGTGATGTGGAGTTTTTGGCGCGAGCGGGTCAGGAATTTTATTATCAGCCGCGCAGAGATTTTCAGAAAGCAGTGAGGAAAGCGCAAGTGCGCCAAGTCCGCCACTGGCCTGCGCTAAAAAATTGCGACGTTGCAATAAAGCTAATTCGTTTTGAGACAAAGAATCGTTGTCTTTCATTTTCATAAAAACTCCTGACCTAATTACCTGCTACAATTTTTTACCTGATTTAAGCTCGCTTCCAATTCACCGGGTCCCATTGCACACGTTTGCCGGAGCGGAAAGATTCATTGGCCAGATGTGCGCCAACCAGGACACGATTCGCCAGTTCGACAGGCGAGTTGGGTTGCTTGCGACTCTTCACACAATCCAGGAAATTTTGCATGTGGATCGTGCTTTCATCCGTCACAGGCCAGCTCTCAATTTCTTTGCGTTTATTGTCGTAACGCACCATCAGCCCGCGATTATTTTCCTGAATGATGCTGCCTTCGAGTCCGTAAAATGCGGCTCCGTCATATTCCTGGCCGTTCATAAACTGCACCATAAACGTGATCGCAAAAGTGCCGCAATCGAAAACGGCGTGTACGTTGTCAGGTGTTTCCCAATCCATATTTTGATATTTGCCGCCATTGCAAACAACACTGCACGGGCCGTCGCAACCCGTAATCCACATCGCTACATCAAGCCAGTGCGGAGCGATGTCCGTCATCAAGCCACCAGCGTAATCCCAATACCAGCGCCAACCCGAAGCGCGTTTTGCATCATAAGGACGCTGTGGCGCTTTGCCCAGGAAACGTTTCCAGTCAATTAATTCAGGCGCAAAAAGTTTCTGGTCTTTACTGCGCTTGATGTAAGGATCAACGGGGCGATAACGAAAATCCCAGATGCGCACGAAGCGAATTTCTCCAATACCGCCCGACGCTACGATGTCGCGGGCGCGTTTGAAATGTTCACCGCTGCGGCGTTGATTACCGACCTGCACAATTTGATTGGTAGCCTTGACCTTCGCCACCATGTCTTCGCCTTCCTCGATAGTACGAGCGAGGGGTTTTTCGCAATAGGCGTCCTTACCTGCGCGGACGGCATCAATCATCACGTCGTGATGCAAATGATCGGGGACGGCGGCAATGATGGCGTCAATATCTTTGCGAGCGAGTAACTCGTGATAATCAACGTAAGTTTTATCCACTGGCACATTCAGTTTCTTTTGTGCCAAATCAAGCATGCCTTTGTTGACATCGGCCAGCGCCACAATGTCGGCGCCTAATTTTTGCGCTGTCGCTAAACGTCCAATGCCGCGATCTCCAGGGCCAATACCGCCGATTCTCAGACGATCATTGGCGCCAATAATACGCGCATAAGAATGCGCAGTCATTCCGGCGGTGGCGAGCGTTGTAGCGGTAAGCGCAGTCTGTTTGATGAAATCACGACGAGCAATTTTATTCATAAAAATCCTTCTTAATTGACGTAAACAAATTCATTGGAATTCAAAAGTACATGACAAAAATCAACGAACGCGGCGGCAGTTGCCGGATCAATACCAGCAGGCAAATTCGTCGGGACAGCCGCTTTCTTTTGTTCGGCAATTCTTGTTTTGATCAGTGCCGTCTGTTTGTTAAGGAAAGCTTCTGCCATAGTGCTTTCTGATGATTCAGGCTGGCGCGAGTAGGCGAGCAGATAAGCTTTGGTAATCCATTCATCAGTTTTTGCAGTTGAAATTACCTGCCCGGCTAAAGCTTTGGCCGCTTCGAGCATCGCGTTATCATTCAATAACGACAGGGCTTGCGGAGCCGTCGTCGTATTCACACGACGCGCACAACTGTCATGCGTATCGGGCATATCGAAGGCCTGAAACATTGGATAACGCGAATTGCGCCGGACGAAAACATAAATGCTGCGACGGTTTTTCGCGTCTTCATTTTCCTTGCGATTCCATCCGCCCCGCACTTCCATTTCTTTGGGAATATCAGGGAAAACGCTGGGGCCGCCCATTTGCCGATTTAGCCTGCCGCTCACAGCTAAAATTGCATCGCGGATTTCTTCACCGGTTAATCGTTGCCGCCGAAATCTCCACAATAATAAATTTTCAGGGTCTTTGGCGGCGGCGGCTTCATTGAAATCTGAGGCCTGCTGATACGTGCTGGAAAGCATCAGCAGCTTGTGCATCGCTTTCATACTCCAGTCTTTTTCGATGAAGGTTGCGGCGAGGTAATTAAGCAAATCACGATTGGTTTCAAGATCGCGCATCATCCCGAAATCGCTGGGAGTGCCAACAATGCCGCGTCCAAAATGATAATGCCAGAGCCGGTTCACCATCACACGCGCAACCAAAGGATTTTTCGGATCAGTCAGCCAGTTCGCCAAAGCTGTGCGGCGTCCGGTCGAATCGCAATTTGTCGGCTTGGTAACACTCGCCGGATTTTTATCAATGATCGTCAAAAAGCCCGGCTGCACTTCTTCGCCGTAATTATCGTAGCCGCCACCATTCAGTAAAAAATGTTTGGGAGCCTGTGCGCCAACATCCGTGATGCCGGAACCAATGGGCAAAGGCTTCGGCTTAATGTTGTCGAACGTAGCCAGCTTTGTGCGCAATTCTTCCCACTGCTTTTTCTGCTCGCCTTTGAGTTTATTTTTGATGCCGTTCCCGTCTTCATCAACGCCGTAATAAAGCTGCCATTGCGCTTTGTGATACATCAGCCATTGCATCGTGTCGCGTTTTTCGGGCGCAGTCGTAATCGCGGTTTGAATTTCCGCCGGATATTTATCAAAGCTGTCGTCATATAAAGCTTTGATAATCGGAGCTTCAAGTTTGGAGATTTGGTCGCGTAACTCTTTGCTTTGTTCTTCCCAGATGGCCTGTTTATGGGCGTATTCAGCTTGCTCGGCTTTTGGAATCAGCACGTAATCATCTTTCGCGCGAGTTCCGGCGAAGAAGGCTTGCAGCTTGTAATAATCTTTTTGCAACACCGGATCGTATTTGTGATCGTGGCAACGAGCGCAGCCGTAAGTCGTGCCTAAAAATACCGAGCCAACTGTATCAGTGATGTCATTCAAAATTTCCTGCCGCCGTTGCATTAAATTTCGAGCGTTGTATTCATCGGGATAATGACGATTAAAGCCTGTCGCCACCAGCGCGTCAGGATTGTCAGGCCACAATTCATCCCCGGCGATTTGCTCCTGGATAAAGCGATTGTAGGGCTTGTCTTCATTGAATGATTTGATGACATAATCACGATAGCGCCAAATATTCGGGCGGCTGTCGTCCGCTTTGAAACCATCGCTTTCAGCATACCGCGCAAGATCAAGCCAGTGCCGCGCCCACTTTTCGCCATAAGCAGACGAAGCAAGCAGCCGATCAATTACTTTTTCATAAGCCTTTGCTGAATTGTCCGCGAGAAAATTTTTGGTTTCTTCCGGTGTCGGCGGCAAGCCAGTCAAATCGAAAGTCGCACGGCGCAGCAGTGTGATTTTGTCAGCAGCTTTGGCCGGCGCAATTTGATTTTTTTCCAGGTCGCGGAGGATAAACGCATCTACTTCAGTTTTGACCCAGGCTTTATTGGCAACAGTTGGCACAGCAGGCTTCACAAATTGTTTGTACGCCCAATGCTTCAAATGCGACGGCTTGAATTTCGGCTCATCAGCGACAGCCCAGCCAATGGAAATAAGCGCGAAAGATAAAATTCCAAATTTGATAAGTTTGGTATGGGTCATAATTGAATCTCCTTTTAGAGCTTACGTCAAAGATACTGTAGTTGTCAGTACCACCTGCGGTAACAGCTTCAATTACTGTGCATCATTGATTTCTTTTGCTGCTCGATTGCCTGATTCGAGCGCGCATTGCATCCAACCGTCAAACCAGATAGAGGTATGATCGCCTGCAAAATGCACGCGTCCTTCTGGACGTGCAATATGCGGCAGCAGCGCCGTAACCTGCCCCGGTTTGAAGGCAGGGGTTGCCCCACGCGCCCACGGGTCTTCGTCCCAGCAATGTGAGACACCGCCTTCAAAGTGTTCACGCACGCCAGGGTAAACCTTTTCCATCTGTTCCAGAGCAAATCTTATCCGCTCTTCCTCTTTCATCGGAGTTATTCGTAAAGAATTCAGATGCCCTGCATAACTCAGCAGAATACCTCGACTGCCTGGCTGTTGATAGACAGGGTTCCAGACCTGTCCAATCGGCAAATCTGTAAATGCAAATCCATTCAGATTTTCATCCGTCCAGAATCTTTTTTTAACTTGCAGGAATACTTTGGAGGCTGAAGTGAAAGTCATTTGCTCTATCGCGGTGCGCTTCTCAGGCGAGAAGGCGGGAGAGACTTCAATTCTTCGCTGGAGCGTAAAAGGAACCGCGCAGACAAGATAATCCCCAGCAACAGTGTAGTGTGTTCCGGCTTGCTGGAAAACAACTCGCACACTTTGCTTGTCATGCTCAATTCTTACCACAGGCGACCCGTAATGAATCTTCTCTGCCAGCCGTGCGGCGAAGGCTTTGGGAAGCAGGTCATTTCCCCCTCTGATCTTAAAATACTGCTTTCTCGGCTGGTTTTGTACTGCAGTGCGGATCGCAGTGAGCGATGACCACACTGGGGTCACACCACTACTTGCCCGCAAAAAGGCCTCGACTTCGGGTGAGATTCCCATACCCTGCCGCAAATCAGTAACTGTCATTTGGTCATATCTTTTTAGCGACTCAGGCGGCCAAGTAGGAGACATTACGTCACCAATATCTTTTAGTTTGGTCAACGCATACTTCTCGCGCAGGCCATCCAGTCCCAGCTTCCGCTCTTCGGGTGTCAAATCGAAAGGCCAATCTATCATTTCACCCGGTCTGACTTTCAGGCGTTTCCCTCGCACGTGGTAGACAGTTGCCAAGTCCGGTGGTTGAAAAGGATCAAGTTGCAGGTTGAAAAGCCTGGCATAGTCCAGCGTGAAATGATGATGGTTTGGAATACGACTAGCCCCAGCTTCCGCGTAAAGTCCATCCGCGAAAGGCTCACGCAACGTGCGCACACGACCACCGGGCCGGGTTTGTGCTTCGAGAACAGTGACATCGTGTCCGGCTTTTGTCAGTTCAAAAGCAGCCGATAACCCAGCCAATCCCGCGCCGATGATTATCACTTTCCTGGGAACAGCAGTTCCTGGCAAAGGTCTGCGGCTTGCTGCGGCTACATCAGCGGCAGAGAGCGCCGTCGCCGCTATCATACTTTCCCTGATAAAGTCTCTTCGAGTGATATTATGTTGCATTTATTTTGTCTCCTTCCGTCGCCTGTCTTGCGAGGGACTAGCATCCAGCTTAAGCGGATTATGCTGATCTTTGCCAATGATGTTTTCCGCGTAAATCATCCTCATCTTACGGAATTTAACCAGTGATCCATGTCCGAGAAAGCCAGGATACTCGGTTTTATTTCTTAAGCTCAGCAACCTCAAATCCCAATCGTTTTGAGAATTTCCTTTTGTCCATTGCGGGTTAATGTGATCGTTGCCTTGTATCGAATCACTTCACACGACTCATCCTTTGCATCACACAGTTTGCTGATGATGGAATCAACCCGCAGCTTGAGATTGCCAGCCTTGTATGTTTCCCACGAATGATCACCGATTTTGGGCTTCCCCTTCTTTTCATTGCTTTTATCCATTAAGCGCAGTAACAAATCTTTGCCGTCAAGATTGATGTAAGCTTTCTGCGCCATATCAGTGATAAAGATACGGCGCTGTTTCCTTTCATCGCTATTATTGCGATAAAGCGAGCAGCCGCAATTATCCAGCAGGCTCTCGTCTTTCACATATCCCAATTTGAATATTTTTGCTGGCGCAGAAACAACTTGCGAGTGCGCTTGAGTTGCTACAAGCAGCGACGCAACCAGCACCGCGAGCAGTTTTGCGTAAGTTATTTTTGTGCTCAAGTTCATTTTATGCTGCCTGCGCGACGGGGATCGTAGTCGTCCGCTCAGGAATTCTTTCTCCGGCGGCGATCTCGTGGACAGTATGGAGGATGTCCGCGCTGTAATAGCAATTGCCACACACATCACAGACGCCGACAGTCACTTGTTCCAAAATAACAAACCCTTTTTTATGCTTGAATGCTTCGTGCGTGATTTTCTTTGGTCGCACTGTCCCTTCACAATATTGACATTGATAACCGTACATAGGTTTTACCTTTTCAAATTGGTGACATCATATACTGTGATAAATCGAAATCACCCCGTCGCTACCGCTCAGGGTACTGTCCCGCAACACAATTAATCCTGATCGTAATATTTGCTCGGCTCATTTGTCTTGCCAAAGGAAAAGTCTCCTATGCAGCCGGAAGAGGCCCGGAGGCTACCAGTTTCTTTTTCCGGGGATCAACTGTCAGACTTAGCCCTTCCAGAGTCCTCGCGCCTAACAGTAGCAAATCTCCTTTTTCAGCAAAGACCACTTCATCAACGGTGAAATATTTGTCCAGGCGGACAATCGCAAAACCAACACTGCGCGTGATAAGCTGACCATTGGCCATCACAAATTCTAAATCGTTTTTTTCGCGGTTAATCCCGATTTTTTGTAGTGTCGTGGCTGGCACCCAGGTATATTCGCTGCCGGTATCCACCAACATTCTGGGCATCACGGCTGCCTGTGCGCGGTCAACTACATTTTCAATTTTACATCTGACAAAAAATGTTCCCATTGCTCTTCCCTTTAGATTTGCCTGATCCTGATGTTGCGAAATTCAAGCAGTGATCCGTGTCCGAGAAAGCCAATGTGTCCGGTTTTATTTCTCAAGCCCGGATGCTTTTTCAACACTTCGGGTTCCTGCACCATATTCAAATCTGCATCCAAAATAATGACGCCGTTGAGTGTGACTTTGATGCGGCTGCCATTCGCCATGATTTCTTCGGAGTTCCATTCGCCAGCGGGTTTTAAAAATCCAGTCCGCGCCGGAATGACATCGTACACGGAGCCATGATGTTGTTCAGATTTAATTTTGCCTTTGTACTTTTCGTGACTATCGTCAAGGATTTGAATTTCCATGCCCTGATACGCGGCATCGCCTTCGTAAGGAGCGCGAATGCCGACGCCGTTATTGCCGCCGGGTTCGGTTTTGAATTCAAAGCGAAACACGAAATTCGCGTACTCTTTTTCCGTAAACAAATTCCCGCCACCGTCTGCGGGGCAAACAATTATATTGTCTTTGACGACGTAGCCGGGGCCATGACCTTTGACCAGCTTCCAGCCCTGCAAGGATTTACCATCGAAGAGCGGCACAAAACCTTTTTCATCAGCTCCGACAGTTGCCATCAGAACTGCGCTCAGCAGCAATAAATTCAGGTAGTTCATAAGTTTTCGTCGAAAAAAATACTGGATTACTTTTCAGTTCGTTGCGAGACGGCTATTCTATGGTCATACCAATTGAAGTTCAAGGAATTTAGTACACTATAAATTAAAACTTCGGGGGTAAAGAGATGTCCAATAAACTTTAGTTTGTTGCGGTTTTGCAACAGAGAGACAGTGACCGAGAAGGTCAACAAACTAAAGTTTATTGGACGCTGGAAAATCTAATTTACAACCTAATAAGCTCAGGAATAAAACAAATGATAAGAGGTATTTTTCTCTGTGCGATTGTCGTTGCAATGCAGGCTTTCGCGCAAACTAAATGGCGGATTGAGACTTTTGCGGGAACTGGGAAAGCCGGATATTCAGGGAATGGCAATGCGGCGAATAAAGCGCAACTGGATCAACCATTCGGGATTGTGCGCGGCACTGATGGAGCGCTTTATATCTGCGACACGAACAATCATTTGATTCGCAGGGTTGATCGCAAAGGCATCATCACAACTGTGGCTGGCTCTGGCAAAAAAGGCTATGCAGGAGACGGCGGCCTGGCGACCAAAGCGGAATTGAATAAGCCTTACGAAATCCGCTTCGACAAGCAGGGCAATATGTTTTTTGTTGAGCGGCTGAATCATCTCGTGCGTCGCGTTGATGCGAAGACAAAAATAATTTCTACGCTTGCCGGGACAGGCGCGGCAGGGTTTTCCGGTGATGGCGGCGCGGCGGTAAAAGCGATGCTGAATCAGCCGCACAGCATTCAATTCGATAGTCGTGGCGATTTGTTCATCTGCGACATTCTCAATCATCGCATTCGCAAAATTGCGATGAAGTCTGGCGTTATCACGACGTTTGCAGGGACAGGCGAAAAATCACCTACACCCGATGGAGCAACAATCGCCGGCACTCCATTGTTTGGGCCGCGTGCAATTGATTTCGACAAGCAGGGAAATATGTGGCTGGCACTGCGCGAAGGCAATATGGTTTACAAGCTTGATTTGAGAGCCGGAACAATTCATCACATCGCAGGCACAGGCAAAAAAGGTTTTGCCGGAAATGGCGGGCCAGCAAAAGAGGCTGACTTGTCGGGGCCAAAAGGCCTCAGCATCGGGCCAGATGGCAATGTATATTTCGCCGATACGGAAAGTCATTCGCTACGAATGATTGATCTGCACAAAGGTACGATTGAATTAATTGCCGGGACTGGTGAAAAAGGCGATGGCGCAGATGGCGCTCCGCTGCAATGTCAAATGTCCCGTCCGCACGGAGTTTTTGTTGATCGGGATGGGGCAATTTTTATCGGCGATAGTGAAGCCCATCGGGTTCGTGTGCTGCGGCGCAAGTAGGTTTTGAATTTATCGCGTATTCAAGGCATACTTATAGTTCTGCTAAAAGTGAGATCAAGCACCAATCGCTATAAAATTGTCCCGTTCAGTTATCAAAATGAAGCTACCAATTCTCCTGTTATTATCTGTCTGTCTATTAATCTCAATTTCTGTTTTCGCCCAACAACCAGAAGGACAATTCTGGCGCACCTATTGGTATCAGCGCGGCGCCGAATTTGCCAATCCCGGCTTTGACACGCGTTTTCAGGTCAATTCACCGGAGACAGTTTTGCATCCTGAATTTGGACAACGGATCGAAGCCCGCGAAAATGGCATGATGCTGATTCCGATTAATGAAGACTTGCGGCTGATTAATCGCACGGAATTGTATCTGGAAATGTGGGGTGGAAATCCCGGCACTGCCAACAAACGGCTGATGATCAATGGTCGCAGCACCTATCCGATTCAGGAAGTTGGAACTTTTAATAAAAATTGTACACATCAATACCCGACCTTATATGTGCAGCCCACCGATTTAGTAAATGGTTATAATGCTCATCGGTAAAAATAAAAGGAGCGAAACCTGCAGCAGCCTCTGATGTAAA
>JAYSTY010000098.1:0-9495 GCA_043719385.1 Blastocatellia bacterium
CCCCAGACCAATCAGGAATGGCACGATTCCTGCCAGCGCCATAAACATAAGCTCTTTATCAAGCATCATGCTCACCAGGCCAAACAGTAACATTGCCCCTAATCCAACGGCAGAAGTTATCACGCCAGAGCGGATGCCGCGTAAGCGCCTTTCTTCCGGTGACTCCAAAAATTTTTCAATTTGCGGCAGCACGTCTTCGGCTATTCGCTTCAAGTCACGCGAGGATTCAAGTTCCTGAATCTTGAGTGCTACTGCACGCCCGATTTCATCACGGGCGGAGGCTGCGGAGGCGGTCAGCGTATCAGGTTTTATAAGCGCGGAACGAACGCCACGTAAATCTGTCCCACAGTTGCGACAAAATTGTTTGGGCTGGTTTTCTTCGGCGGCACAATTTGGACAATACATAATTTCGTTTCAGACTCCTGGCGTTAGTACGATGAGCAAGATGAAGAGGTTCGCGGTACTGTACCCTGAGCGGTAGCGACGGGGTTGATCTTGGAGCCATAGCGACAGGTGCTGCGATTGAATCTAAGCGCCAGGTATTTCGTTAAGTCCTTCGATGATTTGATCCAATTCATGCGCTGTAGCTTTGCCATCCTGCGACAGACCTTCTTCCGCCAGTGCCTTTTCAAATTCTGGATCAAGCTTTGCACATTCTATGGCCAGCCGACTACGCTCCAGGCGAGTGAGCTTATCCGCAATTGCTTCCTGGATGGCGCGGCTCCGGCTGGGGAAAATTTTTCTTTTTACGAACAGGTCAAGCCTGGCAAGTGTTGCCTGATCAAGCGTGATTGCTACTTTTGCCGTACTCATTAAATGATCTCCTTACTTAAGTATGATGAATGATCATACCATAGCATTTGTTGGATGGAACCCGGCTCGCTACCGCTCGCGGTACTGTATCCTGAGCGGTAGCGACGGGGTGATTTTTTTCTAGCGGTAGTTTTTCTCGTACTGCGCGAGCAAGCGCAAAACCTTCGCTTTCTTTGGATTGATAACTTGTGCGATGTTCGCTCGCATCTTTGTAATTGTCGCCACGGCCTCTTTACGAATTTGCTTATCCGTTGCCGATTTACCTTTCGGAGTCTGAATATGCTTCATCATTTCGTTGATGCCCTGCAATGAATCGATGGCTTTATCAAGCGCATTTACGGCATGTTTACCTGTGGGATAAAGTTGCAGGTAACGACCAAGCGTCATATTTAATAACGCCATGTGACAGGAGTCATCGTCTTCGCATTCGCCGGGGATGGGCAGGGTTGCGGCTGACCAGGCAATGTTCTCGGCGCCAGGCAAATCAACATATTTCTTTTGCAAACTCCAGAGCAGGTCGGATTTGACCAGCCACAATCCGCTGGGTTCGCTGTATGCAGCATTCGCCTGATAAGTTTTGACGAAGCGCTGAAATTCGGGTTGTTCCAGCTTCTCAACCGGAATTTTCTCAAACGCTTTTTGCAGGGCGAGGAGCCGCGCAAGCTCCAATTCCGCGAGCAGCTTGCGCTCAGAAATTTCAGTGGTTGCCATAGTCAAAAAGCGCGTCAAGTCTGCCCACTCAGCAAAGCCTGCGTCTTCAACCTGCAATTTTGCGGCAGCGATTTGCTGATAAATTTCGCCACGTTTTTTTTCCTCAAAGCGCGTCACAAAAGCGCCGAAAACCCAACCCTCTTTGCCGTTTGCTAATGACACGTGATGCCAGAAATCATTTTTCTCGCCGACCTTTCCAGCGGGTTGTTCGTTGTCAATTTGTTTGAGGATTGTTCCGATGGGCAGACGTAAAACTTCTTCGCCGGTTATTGCCGGAGCTGATCTGGCTCTGACGCCGGAAGCGTTCGTGATCCAGGCCTGACCGGATTGGGCGAAAGAAGTTGTGAGGCAGAGAAAAAAAGTAAGCAGGAAAATTAAGTGCTTCATAAAACCTTGCGTTGTAATTGTGGGAAGACCTGCGCGACTTTGTTGAGCAAATAATCGCCGTAACTGCCCTGAAAATCGTGAACATTGGCCTGATCCCAGCGCTCGCTGTGGTCGTCAGGAACAATTTGATTGTGAACGATGGGGACAATTTTTGCCTTAAAATTCGGGTCGAAGAAAAATGGGAACGAGAGCCGATCACGCCCGCTAACATTACGCACCCGATGCGGCGTCGAGCGGTACAATCCGTCCGTCACCCGATCCAGCATGTCGCCAATATTGCAAACGAATGTGTTGGGCAGCGGCGGAGCCTCAAGCCAGTTTGCTTGTGACTTAACTTGCAGCCCGCCGCAATCGTCCTGCTTTAAAATTGTCAGCAAGCCATAATCGGTATGCTCTCCCACGCCCCAGCCCGTCGGTTGCGCCGGATAATTGAAAATGCGAAACAGAATCAGCGGGTCATTGGTGTAACGCGTCGCGAAATATAATTCGTCAAGGCCGAGGCTCAGCGCAATCCCGCGCATTAAGGTATGTCCAAGTTCGGTCATTGCCGCCAGATATTCCAGCACAGCGTTACGGAATTGCGGCAGGTGCGCCGGAAAAAGATTTGCGCCATGCAGCGGAACGCCAGCCAGCACCAGCGGGTGATTGGCCTCAAGCTCTGCGCCAAAATAAATTCCTTCTTTTATATCAGGCTGACTCGCAGTTAATTCACCTCCGACCGGAAAATATCCCCGCCAGGCTTTGCCTCCGCGTGCCATGTTAATTTCCATCTTCGTCGCCAAATCCTGAGCAAAAAATTTCCGGCTCAATTGTTCTAAACGCTGGCTTAGCCCGTCGTCTACACCATGTCCCGTGATGTAAAAAAATCCATCGGCGCGGCAGGCCTGTCCGATGGCAGCGGCGACGGCGAATTGCTGTGCAGTCCTGAATCGCAGGGCGCTAATGTCAATGATGGGGATGGAGCGATGTAAGGCAGATGATTTCATGTGCTGATTTTTTATTACGCCTGATTTGCTTGAGGGAATTTATCACTGCTAAATTAGCGCCGCAATCACAGAAACTGTTTTTAAGTCATCTCGTTTGAAAATTTCGCTCTCCGTTATCGAACAGTCAATTCCCAAAAATGAACACGAGGTAAGACAGATTTTATGCGGAGCCAGTCACAATCATCACAAATCTGTCGCAAACCTCAGTATTTACCTGCATTTCGACACTGGCACGGCAATTGATCTTTACAGCTATGATCATTTGTCTGAAGGTTACGGATTTAACGTTCCAGGCAAACGAATAAATGTATGACAAGTGCCACTCCAAAAATATTAATTGCTGACGATCAGGCCGATATTCTTGCGGCCTTGCGGTTGTTGCTGAAGGGCGAGGGCTATGACAGCGAATCGGTGATGTCGCCTGCGGCTTTGATTAAAGCCATCGAAACGCAGGATTTTAATCTGGTGCTCATGGATTTGAATTACGCGCGTGACACCACTTCCGGTCAGGAAGGTCTGGAATTGATTGCGCGGATTCGCACCCTCAATCCGCTCCTGCCAGTCGTAGTGATGACTGCGTGGAGTACCGTTGAATTAGCCGTTGAAGCGATGCGCGGCGGGATCGGGGACTTTATTCAAAAGCCGTGGGAAAATCTACGCCTGCTCGAAATTTTGCGGCTGCAAATATTGCGGGGAAACCAGCTTCGTGAAGAAAAATTCCGCCAGGAAAAACGTCAGCAAATGCAGGAGCGGGAAGCCGCCGAAGCGCGAAAAATTCAGCAGCATTTATTGCCGCAAACAATTCCCCAAATTGACGGATGGAAAATTACCGGTGTTTGGCAACCTGCCTCCGCTGTCAGTGGTGATTATTACGATGTCCTGAAATTTGATGACACAGCGCTGGGGCTTGCCATTGCCGATGTGACCGGAAAAGGTATGCCGGCGGCGTTGTTAATGGCCAATCTGCAGGCGGTGCTCAAAGCTTTTGCCAGAGCAGATGTTGCGCCGGAGCAGTTGTGCGAACAGGTCAATCGGGTCATTTGCACCAATATTACCGAGGGCAAATTCATAACCTTTTTCTATGGCGTACTCAACGCCAGCCAGCAAACGTTTACTTATACAAATGCCGGGCACAACCCACCGATTGTTGTGCATGAAAATGGCTCAATTACGCGGTTGGAGCAGGGTGGACTGGTACTGGGAATTTTCCCTGATGCCGCTTACCAATATGACGTTATCAGGTTGCAGGCTGGTGATCGGCTGGTGTTATTTACCGATGGTGTGACCGAGATCAACAATTACGCAGAGGAAGAATTTGGCGATCAACGCCTGGTTGATTTAATTATTGAGCATCGTTACCTCAGGGCAAAAGAAATAGAAGCAAAGATTATGCAAACCATTAATATTTTTAGTGGTGGGCAATTCAATGATGATGCGACGCTGATTGTGGTCGAAGTCGAATAAGCGTCGCCAGTTCAGAATGAAAACTATGCAAACATTTTTACAGGACTTACGTTTTGGCTTTGTGATGCTGCTCAGAAAACCGGGTTTCACGGCGCTGGCAATTCTGACGCTGGCGCTGGGGATTGGCGCGAATACGGCGATCTTCAGCGTCATTAATGCCACGCTGTTTCGGCCTCTGCCATACCCCGCTGAAAAACAAATCGTCGTGCTACAGGAAGTTAAAGCCGACCAGCAGGGCAGCGAAAAATTTGGTAATGGCGCTTCTTATTTGAATTTCCTGGACTGGCGTGAACAAAGTAAATCTTTTGACAGTCTGGCAATTGTTCAGGCCGACGAAGTTACGTTGACAGGCGAAGGCGAACCCGCCCGCATCAGGACGGCTGTTACTTCAGCCGATATTTTCAAAGTGCTGGGGATTCAACCGTTGCTGGGCCGTGCCTTTCAGGTGGAAGAAGAGCTTCCCGGCAGTGCTGAAGGCCTGAACAGCGTCATTCTTAGTCATAGTTTCTGGCAACAGCGGTTTGACTCTGAGCGCAAAATTGTCGGGCGAAAAATCATGCTCGACAATCAGCCGTTCAATGTCGTTGGGGTAATGCCGGCAGGCGTTTTTCCCTTACAGCAGGAACCAATTGATTGCTGGGTGACAACTGCAAATGGTGGAGACGCGAAAAAGAAAGGCACTATGAACGGTTCACGCGGCTATCGTGCCTATGCCGCTGTGCTGGCCAGAATGAAGCCGAATGTGACGGTGCAACAGGCGCAGGCAGAAATGAATAGTCTGGCGCAGGGGCTGCGCGAAAAATATCCTGACGCCAATGCGGGGCAGAACATCAGGGTCTCACAACTCCGCGAGTTGATTGTCGGCAAAACGCGCCCGCTGCTGTGGCTCCTGCTGGGCATTGTTGCCGCCGTGTTGTTGATTGCCTGTGCGAATGTGGTCAATTTATTATTGGCGCGGGCGACGGTGCGCCAGAAAGAAATGGTAATTCGGGCCGCGTTGGGCGCGAGTCGCTGGCATATTATGCGGCACCTGTTGACCGAGAGTTTATTAATTGCCCTTGCCGGAGGAGTTTTGGGACTGGTTATTTCCTTGTGGGGCGTTGATTTACTGGTGCTGATGCTGCCCGCCGAGGTGCCGCGCATTACTGGTTTAACGCCAGACTGGCGCGTCTTTTTGTTTACGATTGCTGCGGCAATTTTGACGGGTGTTTTATGTGGCCTGCTGCCGGCACTCAGCGCGGTCAGCTACGATCTTTCGCAGGCGATGAAAGACGGTGGACGCAACAACACCAGCGGCCTTTCTCGCAATCGTTTCCGCAATGGTTTGGTCATCAGTGAAATTGCTATCGCGTTGATTTTATTGGTTGGCGCCGGCTTGCTGCTGAAAAGTTTTGTTCGTTTGCAAAGCGTTGATCCGGGTTTTAAGGCTGAAAATATCCTGACCGCGAAAATTGTTTTGCCGCACGAACGCTACCAGAAACCACCCGCGACACAGGCTTTTTATCACACCTTACTGGAGCGGTTGCAGCAATTACCCGGCGTCGCTCAGGTCAGTATCGCGCAATCAATTCCGCTCACTCAGAATGACAATGGAACCAATCTTGAAATCGTTGGACAACCCTTTCCCCAGGGCCGGACCGAGGAAGCGCGGTTACGTTTTATTGGCCTGAACTATTTTCAAACCATTGGCATCCCGCAAGGCGCAGGCCGTGATTTTACGGATCGTGACGATGCTCAAGCTCCGCCCGTGGTCATAATCAACGAGGCTTTCGTGCGCAAGTATTTTCAGGGCGAAGACCCGCTTGGTAAAAAACTCAAGCTGGGTTGGGGCGGCGATGAAGCCAAAGAAATCGTTGGTGTGGTTGGTAATGTGCGGCATCGTGGTTTGGATGATCAGGCACGCCCGGAAATGTATGTGCCGCAGGCCCAATTCGCCACGAATGATATGACGTTGATGATCCGCACGAAAACTGCACCTGAAAGCATGGCGGCGGTCGTGACGGCAAAAGTCAAAGAACTTGATCCTGAATTGCCGGTGACAGAGATTAAAACGCTCGCGCAATATCGCGCTGATTCGGTTGCCTTGCCGCGTTTCAATACGTTCATTTTATTGTTATTCGCCGGGCTGGCGCTGAGTTTGACGATGATCGGATTATACGGAGTCATTGCCTATTCAGTTGCGCAACGAACCAATGAAATTGGGGTAAGAATGACGCTTGGCGCGCAGCCTGCTGACATTCTGACAATGGTGTTGCAGCAGGGAATGAAGCTGGCTGGCGCAGGAGTTTTGATTGGACTGGTGGGAGCCGTGGGTATAACCAGAGTGATGAAAAGCTGGTTGTTTGAAGTTAGCACCACTGATCCGCTGACATTTTTTGCGGTTGCTGCGTTGTTAACACTGGTGGCCTTAGCTGCGTCTTTCATTCCGGCATACAAAGCGACGAAGGTTGATCCACTGGTTGCGCTGCGCTATGAATAAAAAATTCTCTGACTTGAAACTATTGCCTGATTCACTGCACTCACTGTTACGTCTGACTACAACTTCAGGGAGGAAATATGAAAATTGTTAGTGTCGTTACTTTATTTGTCGCATTGGTTATCTCCGCAACACTCAACGCGCAGAGCAAAAATTTTAAGCAAACCGTAGATTTTTCCGCCGGGGGAGATTTGCGTGTTAAGTTTGATGTCAGCAAAGTTCGTCTGACTTCGTGGGAGCGTAATCAGGTTGAAGTCGTTGCTCACATCGAAGGGCGCACCAATGAACATGCAAGCGCGGATTATGCGCGTCGTGCGGTCGAGGCGACACGTATTGAAATGACTGGCGATGCTCGTTCGCTGACGATCAAAGCCAATTACGACGACGTTCCTTATGAAGAAAAATGGGGCGGACGCAATCGGGTGATTCCACATATTGATTGGGAAATTCGGGCGCCGCGTCATCTGAATCTGGATTTTGAAGTAGACCGCTCAGAAGCTGAAATTCGTGGCTTTGAAGGGAAACTTAAATTGCAATATGATCGTACACCTGTGCGGACTGAAGATTTGGCGGGAGAAATTCGTTTACAGATTGATCGCGGTAATGAATCACGGCTGGCGAATTTGCGGGGCAGCCTGAACGTTGATTCTGATCGGACGAATTTGATTTTTGAACGGATGCAAATTACCGGAGATTCCCGGATTGAAATTGATCGTGGCAATTTAGAAATGCGCGTCCCTGGCAATCAGGGAATGGTTGTCAGTATGAATAAAGAACGGCGCAGCGAATTCAAATCTGACTTTGCGATTACTACCAATGGTATTCACGATGATAAGTTCGAAGGCGCAATCAATGGTGGTGGCCCACGGCTGGCGATCCATTCAGATCGAGCACGGGTTTATTTGAAGAATGAGTGAGAATGTTCGTACCTGAGACCCGGCTCGCTACGGCTCGCGGTACAGTACCCGGAGCCGTAGCGACGGGGTGATTTTTGGAGATTTAGTTATGAAAAGAACCTTCACAATTATTTGTATTTTAATTTGCCTGGCAACTTTATCAGCCCTGTCTGTGACGCAGGCTTCCGGCCATAAGTCTGCCGCCAAAACTGTCACCTTCAGCAAAGATGTTGCGCCGATTTTCAATGCGAAATGTGCCGAATGTCACCGCGCCGGCGAGGCTGCACCATTTTCGACATTAACTTACTCGGAGGCGCGCCCCTGGGCAAAATCTATCCGCGAGAAAGTTGTCAACCGCGAAATGCCACCCTGGCACGCCGATCCGCACGTTGGGCAATTCGCCAATGATCGTCGTTTAAGCGAGACAGAAATTAAAACTATCGTCGCGTGGGTTGATGGCGGTGCAGCGGAAGGTAATCCCAAAGATTTGCCGCCCGCGCCCAAATTTGCTGCTGGCTGGAATATCCCCAAACCGGATGTCGTTTTTGAAATGAGCGAAGATTATGTCGTCGCGGCGAATGGCCCGGACGAATATCAATACTTCGACATTCCTACAAATTTCACCGAAGACAAATATATTCAAATGGCGGAGGCGCGTCCCGGCAATCGCAAAGTCGTACATCACATCATCGCGTTTGTCGTGCCTGCGGGACAGGCTTCGCTTGCCAAAGTGAAAAAGGAAATGAAGGATAAGGCGATTGAAATGTCGCTGAAAGGTACGCCGTGGTTCCGCGATGGGTTGTTGATTCGGACTAAAGCGGAGACTCCGATTTATGATAACGGCGCTGATGTTCCGGCTGATTTACGTGGCTTCAATGGCGTCGATGATTTTCTTGCGGCTTACGCGCCAGGCCATAACCCCGATGCGTGGGAACCAGGGACAGCCAAGAAAATTCCGGCGGGCGCGACGATTCGTTTCCAGGTTCACTATTCCAAAGTGGCAGGCGCTGAAGTAAAAGATCGTTCGATGATCGGCTTAGTCTTTGCCAAAGAAAAACCGCAAAAAGTTTTGGCGACCCGTGCAATTGCCAACATGTTTTTCAAAATTCCAGCTAACTCTAATAGCCATAAAGTCACGGCGGTGTGGGATGTCTGGCGCGATACCAGAGTTTATACCCTGATGCCGCACATGCATTATCGCGGTGCAGGAATGGAATATCAGGTCACTTATCCCGATGGTAAAACGGAAATGTTGTTGAAGGTTCCGAATTATAGTTTTGCGTGGCAGACAGGGTATTCATTGAAAGCTCCGAAGCTGTTACCCAAAGGCAGCAAAGTCACCGTGACAGGTTATTTTGATAACACGGCAAAAAATAAATTCAATCCTGATCCCACGAAAGAGGTGCGTTACGGTGAGCCGACGTATGACGAAATGATGATCGGGTTTATAGATTCCGCGACGGAATGGCCTGTGATGATGAAAGTTGATCCGAAGATATTTGCTGATTACCTCGGCAAATATGATCGCGGGGAAGGTCGCATTATTTCCATCGTGCGCGAAGGCGACAGGCTCATCAATATTGCTGCCGATGGTAAAACCAAATTTGAATTAGTCCCGCTTGGCAAAGATAAATTTTACATGCAGGGCAATGAAACCGAAGTCACCTTCGTCCGCAATGACAAAGGCGAAGTGACCGAACGCCTGATCGAATTTGATGGCGGGGCGATGCACAACAAGAAAATCAAAGACATCGCTGACAAC
>JAYSTY010000099.1:0-23873 GCA_043719385.1 Blastocatellia bacterium
CACCGATTTTGATTTCAAGCTCAGAGCGCGCATCGCTCAGGCAAAAGCCGACCAACAAAAACCCGGCTGGTTCGCAGAATTATTTGGCCGAACATTTTCCTGGGTACAAGCCGGAGCAGTAATGGCGGCAGTTGCTTTAGTAGTTTCAGTCGTAACTTTCAACGTGATGAAGGGCGGAAACTTACCGCAGACTGGAAATGATGCGAATTCGCAGATTGCTTCAGGCCCCCTGGGCATCAGTCCAACTCCTGCGAATATGCAACCCCGTAAAGAGTTGCCAAAAATCACTAATTTGGCCCCTGAGATGACGGCTAAAAATATTGCTGCGCCGCCGACTCCGAAAGTTAGAATTATCCGAGCTTCGACAACAACCATTAGAGAACCGAAAGGTTCTGGCGTTTCCCCTGTTCTTGTTCCCAACCTACCTGAACAAGTTGCGATGGGGACAGTAATGATCAAGCATGCCCAAAGCGGCGAAGCGCGGATGATCAATGTAGCGCAGGTTTCTTATGGGCGCTCAGTCAAAACCCAAACGGCAATGGCGAACGTTAGCACCGAAAACGCTTCGACCATGATTTATTAAATTACCGCGATGCGAGACAAGGAAGCACTGGTAGTTTGCGAAAGAATGTCACCGCAGATGCTATTCACAAAACTACGGGTTTCGATTCTTAATATTAGTTTAGTATGCCTGGCGCTTGGAATTGTCCTTGCCCAATCCCCGCGTCAAATACCTCGTGCTGAAACCGACGAACAGGATAATCTTCGTTCCATTCCACAGAAAACAACCACGTATCCCAGAGGAATGGTGTACGTCATCCAAAAAATTGACTTGCGCCAGCAACTAAGCGCCGACGAAGTTATTTATTCACTGGATGGCGAAACAATTCCGCAATTACAAACCACCAGCGTGACACTGGGGATTGAGATAGATGATAAGGGGCATATTGTGACGCGACTGGCGAATGTTTCAAATAACAACGCGCCGCTGTTGCTGACTATTTATGCTTCCAACCGGCGCAAATCACAGGCAACCGCAAAATTTGTGGGCATGGATTCGGTGACGGGATTGTGTGTTTTGAAAGTTGACGACCCACAATATCTGGCAGGCGCGGAAAGCAATAATACTTCGGCTCCTGAAACATTGCCCGTACAAAAATCTGTCGAGATGTATGGCTTCAATCCGCACCAGAGCATGGGTCGTCCTGGTATTTCCATGCTCAGGCCGCGGATCCATATCTCTGCTGCTACGCTCCGCAAAGCCGCTGACGATTTTCGCTTCAGCCAAAGCAATCCGATTTATCGTCTCACCACCCAAAAACCCTTAACTCCGATTCAGGATTGCAGTCTGATTGCGGAAAAAGACGGCGCGGTATTTGGCATGGTGCTTTACGATTCAAGTGGCGACGACGCACATTTGGTTTATCCCCTCACACGCGTGCAACAGTTGGCGACAATGATTATTCAGGATCGCACGCTCGCGCATCGCAGCATCGTCCCGCATGCCTGGCTGGGAGCCACCAGTGATGGTGGTATTCCGGTCACGCCCAATAGCAAAGCGCTGACTCCTGAAGAACAGGGTGTGTTAGTCGCCGCCGTCTTTCCCGACAGTCCGGCAGAGATGGCTGGCATCAGACCACGCGATGTTTTATTGAGCATCAGCGGACGAATTCTTACGACTGGGCGGGATTTGCGCGAGACCCTGCAAATGCTGCCTGCCGATAGCCAGGTCACGGTTAAGATCAGACGTAATAAAGAATTTAAAATGATGCAGGCCCGGCTGGTTCCGGCACCAGCTTTAGACCCGGCGCAACTCAGCGACTGGGTGGTGAAAAAAATAGGCGATTACGAAAAAAGCGAGCAGGCATTGGCTCCAACCGATCCGCAGCGACCTGAAATCGAAAGAAAACGAAACGTCATGGTCAACATCGCCCAGCGCCTGTTTAGCTCATCACCACCTTCGGTGAGATTAAATGTCCTGTACGGGCTGGAAGTTACTCCGCTGACCGCGCAGTTAGCCAAACATTTTTCCGCACCAGGCGGAGTCCTGATTGCCAGCATCAATACAAATGGTAAAGCCGGACAGACAGGATTAAAGGTTGGCGATATTGTGATTAAAATTGGCGAACTGCCGGTGGTTGATCTCGCTACTTTTGTGCAGGCGCTGAACGAAGATAAAAACGAAACCGTTGAAATAATGATTGTGCGCCAGGGACAGGGAATGAAGCTTAAGATGACCAAGTAAAGCGTGGCGTAAACTTTCTAGTTTGCGCTACATTAAATAAAAAATGCGGGCTTTGCGGCCCGCTTTAATTTTTTATTCAGTTTTATGAAGAGGAGTTTATATGCCAAGCCATTGTGTCAGGCCGCTGGTGACGGCTCCGACGGCGATATGAATTGCGAAAATTACAAAATAAACGGCTAAAGAAATTTTCAGACCGAAGCGGGCTGAACGTAAATGTGCCCACCGATAAAAGCTCAACGCTGCAAGCATTCCAATACAAATTTTAAAGATTAAAAATGGGGCGGGACCGCCATCAAGCAGGTATTGCATCAAGTGATTGGCTTCTCCGGCGCGACCGGTTTCCGTCCAAAACAAAGTCAAACCCGCATCGAAGAAGTTGAGCGCGAAAAGAAGTGCTGCTTGTTGCATAATCGTGGTCCCTAAAATCGTGGTTTTCATGGGGTTGTTCTTTCCTTTTTTGTTCCAGGCTTATTGTTATTAAAGTTCGATTGCCCGCGTTGTTCCAAAAACTGCTGAGAAAAATGAGTATGACTGAGGTTGCAGAGTTATGGCGTCAACTGATAAGCTGCAAAATTCATAAACAGGTCAGTACCACTTGCGGTAACGAGTGGTTAAGCTGAATTACGCAAACGAGTAAATACCACTTGCATGCGCGGGTGAGTTAAGCTGAATTTTTATTTATGTCTGCTAAAGTAAGTGTCATTGTTTACATCCTGATTTGTTTGGAAGTTGGAGTATTGTTAACGCTCCTGCCGTGGACGCCGTATTGGGATGAAAACTTCTTTCTGGCATTTCTGGCGGGGAAGTTGCACGCAAACTGGCTGGTTTCGCTTTTGCAGAGCGGTTATTTGCGCGGCGCGATTTCGGCGTTGGGCGCACTCAATATCCTGGCGGGGTTACGCGACATCTTCAAATTCCGCGAAAGCGTCAATAAATTAACGGAGTGGGAAAGTGCTGCCTCCGAAGCAAAAATTACCCGGCTTGATTAATTCCTCCTCCAATCCGCTGCTTTACCTCATCACCGACCATCAACAATTTCGCGCTTCATTTCCTGAAATTTCGTCCCGGCAATTACAACTTGAGGCGATAGCTTTGACGGTGCAGGCGGGATGTCAATTAATTCAAATCCGCGAAAAAGATTTATCAGTCAGAGACCTGCGAGAATTTGTCAGTTCTGCCAAAGCTCTCGCCAGTCCGCACGGCGCAAAAATTCTGGTCAATGATCGGGTGGATGTAGCGCTGGCGGTGGGTGCGGACGGCGTTCATTTACGGAACAATTCTTTACCCGTCGCCGAAGTCAGGAAAATTGTCAGCCAGGAAAATTTTCTCATTGGAGTTTCAACTCATTCAATTACTGAAGCCCAGACCGCCGCCGCCGGACAAGCTGATTTCATTGTTTGCGGCCCGGTTTATCCAACACCATCAAAAGCAAGTTTTGGTGCGCCGTTAGGGTTGCAAAAATTCTCCGAAATTTGCCGCGCTGTACGAATTCCAGTCCTCGCGCTGGGCGGAATTACGATCCATAATTTTGCTGCCCCACTCGCTGCCGGAGCCGCCGGAATCGCTGGGATTGGATTGTTCAAAGATATTAGCGCTCTGGTCACAAACACCAGGATGATGTTATCATCCAAAATTGAGCCACAAGATTAAGTGTTGTGGTGATTATCAAAAGAGCGGTAAGCGACTCCAAAACTGGCGCTGGAAATATGCAGGTTATTTTAACGATAGCTGGTTTTGATCCTTCGGGCGGCGCGGGTGTGCTGGCGGATATAAAAACATTTGCCGCGTTTGGTTGTTATGGTGCGGCGGCGATTACCTCCATCACCGCGCAAAATACGCTGGGAGTTTTTGCGACTTATCATCAGTCGCCGGAAATATTACAGGCGCAGCTTGATCCCATTATTGCGGATTACGAAATCAACGCAGTAAAAATCGGGATGCTGCCGACGGTGGAAATGATCGAAATGGTTGCTGAAGTAATTGAGCGTAAGCAATTGCCAAACATCGTGCTTGATCCGGTGCTTAACTCTTCCAGCGGCTTTGCCTTAATTGACAAATCCGCGCAGGAAACTTTGTTCACCAGGTTAATGCCGCTGGCTGATGTTGTAACGCCAAATTTGGCTGAAATTGCCGCACTGACGGGTGCTGAACCAACAAACCCTGACGAGATGAAACAGTGTGCGATAAAGCTCAAAAGGCAATTGGAGGCAGGACAAAATACTGATCGCAAAGCGCGGCAGGCAATCTTAATCAAGGGCGGTCATTTATCAGGTGAGGCAACCGATGTGTTATTTGCTGCGGGTGAATTTTCATTTTTTTCAGCCCCGAAAATTGCGTCACGTCACACGCACGGAACAGGTTGTACATTGTCTTCAGCAATCGCTGTGTCACTGGCGTTGGGCGATGAGCTTTCCGTCGCTGTCAAACGTGCGAAAGAATATGTGACCGCAGCAATTATCAATGCGCCGCAACTCGGAAAAGGCAACGGACCCTTACATCACTTTGTCAATTTATCAGGACTTTCATCAAAGTAGGGACGCCGCGTTTTTATGGATCAACCAACTCAACCATCGTCGAGAACCTCGTCTTCTGTAACCGAAGCAGAATTGCTGGTGCGGCGCTCTGACGAAAAGCTGGCGCAATTTGAGGTCCAGCGGATTGCCGAAGCCCTGATGCGTGAAACGAAACTCACGCCGGAAATCGCTACGCAAATCAGCCTCGAAGTGAATGCACAAATTCAGCGTTTGGAAATCAAAGCTTTGACCTCCTCGCTGATTCGTGGCCTCGTGGATGCCAAATTGCTCGAACACGGCTTGACCGCCGCTCATCGCCTTCATGCGCGGCTCGGTGTGCCGATGTATGATGCCGATCAAATTATCCAGGGATCAGCGCCGGAGTTAAAAACAGCCAACGGGCCTGAAGGGACAAGTTTTGCGCTCGCCGAAGCCATCAAGCGTGAATATTCAATGCTGGCGGTGTTTTCAGAGCGCGTTGCCATCGGGCATTTGTCGGGTGATTTGCACATTGAAAATCTCGGCGAGATTGATCGCCTGACGACCATGACCGGCTCGATAGATTTCATCAAGCGCAATGGCATAGTTTTACCGGGCGGTTTTGCCGGTTCGCGGCCTGCTCGTCGCCCCGAAGTTCTGGCTTCGCATCTGGTCAAATATACGGCAGCCATGCACGGGTATTTCAGCCAGGCCATCGCGTGGGATGCGGTGAATTTTGCGTTTGCGCCGTTGATGGTGGAGCTATCGCACGAAGAAAAAAAACAGGTCGCACAGTCCCTGCTGTTTGAATTGTCTACACCCGCTGTGGCGCGCGGCGGTCAGCCGATGCGTTGCGAATTGCATTTGGATTGGGACGCTCCGGCTTACCTGAGTGATCGTCCGGCGATTGGCGCAGGCGGTGAACAGCTTGAAAAAACGTATGGAGAATTTGGCGATGTGGCGCGGGATTTTTTGAATGCTTTGTTTGAAGTTTATCTGGAAGGTGATGGCCAGGACTGGTCATTAAATGGGCCGCGCCCGATTTTGCACGTGACCAGCCGTTTCATTGATAATCCCGGTTATCGCAGCTTTCTTGATTTAGCCAGCAAAGTCGCCATCGAACGCGGCGGCGTCACCTTTGCCTTTGATCGCTCCTCTGAGGATGACGAAGCGCTGACAACTTTCACTAATCGTTACGGGATTACCGCCAGCGTGTTGCAACGCGCCAAAGATAGCTGGCAATGGCGTTCGGCGATTCTGTCCTCGGTGGCGATTAATCTGCCACGCCTCGGACGACGTGCCGACGGTGACGAGTTGCAGGTTTTTGCGTTGCTGTCCGAATTGCTGGAACTGGCGGCGCAGGCCTCATTGGAAAAGCGCGTCTTTCTGGAAAAATTATTAGCGAGAGGCGAAGCTGGCGTTTTGTCCCTGCTGGCGATGCGTCCCAACAATGAACCATTTTTACGCTTGAACTGGACTTCGCATGCGATTTGTCCGGTTGGACTCAGCGAACTGGTCACAATTATTAAAGGCAAAGCGCTGGATGATTCCCCCGCAGCGCAGGAATTCGCCGCGAAAATTATTGCTCATCTCAGCGCTGAAACTGAGCGCTTGTCGGCGAAGCATAAAGTCAGATTTATTTTAGCCGAATCGCATGACCTGATTGCCCCGCATCGCCTCGCCAAACTCGACCGCCATCAGGCTGATACCGTGAGCGACGAAGCCAGCCTGAAGGAAATTTATTACACCAATTCTGCCAAATTGCCTGTGACCAGTAATGTCGGAGCACTGGAAAAAATTCGCATCGAAGGAGTCATGCAAGGCGCAGCAATTTTAGGTGCTGCGACGGAATTATGGGGCAATGATACGCCGCTCAAGCCGGAGCAGATGGCTGTCCTGATTTCGCGCGCTTTTTATCAAACCAATAACGCCGCCTTTATTCTCTCGCCTGAATTTACGATTTGCTTTACCTGTCGTTCGGCGACGCGTGGAATCATTGACCACTGTCCGCAATGTAATTCAGATAAAATTGATATTCTGGCGCAGGCGGTCAATTATTATGGGCGCGTCTCAACCTGGCCGGCCTGGAAAGTTGCCGAACTCCGGTTGCGCAAGCGCGAGCCGATACAGTAAACTCCTAACTTCCTGACATTTTCCCGCAACACATAAACGACGATTTTTTGGTCGTCAAACGTAGCCGCCACTGAAAAGTTGACGGTATTATTTTTAGAGGAGAAACAGAATGCGAATTTATCGAATACAAACAGTTATTTTGATGCTCTTAGCGTTGACGCTCGGCACAATTGCAAGCCAGGCGCAGGGCAAACCGCCGCTCAGCCCGCCAGGCACTGCCGAAATCGCGCTGAACGGCAAAAAAGTTACGATTGCTTATGGTCGTCCCTCGATGCGTGGGCGGAAGATTTTTGGCGACGTCGTCCCGTTTGATAAAGTTTGGCGGACAGGCGCAAACAAGGCGACAGCATTCACGACCGAAGTTGACCTGATGTTTGGAACCGTCGTCGTGCCAGCCGGGAGCTACACGCTTTTCACCCTGCCGACGCAAACTGGCTGGAAATTGATTATTAACAAGCACACCGGACAATGGGGCATTCCTTACAAGCCGGAATATGAAAAAGAAGAACTGGCGCGGATAGACATGAAAGTTGGCAAAACCGCCGCCTCAGTCGAGCTATTCACGATTACCATGACCGCTGCGAGAAATGGTGGCGTGATAAAAATGGAATGGGAAACCACCAGCGCATCCATAAATTTCAAAGCGAAGAAGTAAGACCAGTGAAGGCAAAAACACGCACGCAGTAAGTGCGCCTTTTCACCAGACCGAAGGCCGAAGCCCGCACGAAGTAAAGGTGATTTTTCGTCCTTACTTCGTGTGGGCTTTGGCACTTATAAGGACGCGCCATAACGTAGCGCAACCAAGGCTGGTTGCGCTACTTAACTCAATGCCATTGCCATCTTACGCCCGGAAAATTATTTTGAGCCGCGCCGCGATTTTTGCAAACAGGCGTATTTTTCAGAGTCGGTCAATTACCGAATAACACGGACTCGGACTCAGATTTAATCTGCTTTCAGGAAGCTACAATTTTGAACGCAAGGCTGAAAATTCTTGAATTTCGCAAGAGGTCTATTTATGGCTGCCAAGTTCATAACGAGCAATTTCTGCCAGCTTTTTTAAGCCGCTGCCGGTTCCGATGGCAATTAATAAGTCTCCGACGTTCAATTGTTGATTACCATCGGGATTGAAATTCATCTGGCCCTGATTATCAGTGATGGCGACGATGATGACATTGTGTTCAGAACGAATGCCGGAGTCTTTGATTTGTTTTCCGGCTAAGGCTGATCCCGGTTCAATCCTGACCTGCTCAAAAATCAAATCCAGCGATTCGGTCATTGTCGTGAGTTCGATAAAATCCGCGACCGCCGGAGACATGGCCGCCTGCGCCATGCGATGACTGCCAATCAGCGTCGGTGAGACAACCTTGTTGACTCCGGCGCGGCGCATTTGCCGTTCACCGGCTTGGTCGGTTGCCCGTGCGACGATGTAAAGATCAGGATTAAGTCCGCGCGCCGTCAGCGCAATATACACATTTTCGGCATCGCTCGCCGCCGCTGCAATCAGGCTGCGGGCGGTTGTGATGTTGGCTCCTTCCAGAACAGCCTCGTCCGTAGCATCGCCAATCAAAACTAATTCTCCCTGCGCTAATAACCGATCCGCAACCAGAGGATCACGTTCGATGACCAGGAAGTCCACTCCTTTCTTTTTGAATTCGTCAATGATGCGAATTCCGACCCTGCCTGCGCCACATAAGATGTAGTGATTTTTGAGTTTGCTGATGTCCTTGAACAATTTGCGCCTCCCGAATGTTGCGGCAATCTGTGTTGCGACCAGGGCTTGTGTGAGCGTCGTAAAAACGAAGCCGACAGCAGTCACACCTAAGACAATCAAAACTATCGTGAATAATTTTCCATTAGCGGTGAGCGGATGAGTTTCGCCATAGCCAATCGTCGCCAGCGTAATCACCGTCATGTACAACCCGTCAAAATATGACCAGCCTTCGATCACATGGTAGCCCGTCACGCCCAGCAGGACGATGAGTAACAGCGCACCGAGTGAAAGATAAATTTTGCTTTGCTTCATAGGCTCAGTCGCAAGAGAATTTGCCGGCACAGCTTACAGCGGAGTCCGGCAAAATAAAACCCGCGTACTTATAACTGGTTGGCTATAAGTACGCGGGCAGGTTCTGACTACGCGAGTAGCGAGGTTAGAACTTCAAGCGCCCTCCAATTTGGAAAATGCGCGGGCCGCCGATGCCGAAATTCGGATTGACCTTGTCGGTCGCCACGCCGAATCCGCTGTCGAGTCCGCTCGTAAAACTAAGCTTGTTCGAGAGATTGAAGATGTTATAGACCTCACCGATCAATTCCAGTTTCAGTTTTTCTTTGATGATATTGAATTCCTTCGAGATGCGCAGGTTGTGCGACTGGAACGAATCGCCCAGGCTGAAATCAGACGGCAACGGAGCCAGGCGCGGGAATTGACCGCCGCGTGGTGCGGTCTTGCCTGCAAAATTGGTGTTGTAATCATCCACCAGCTTGCGCAGTTGAGCAGCGTTGACGCCGCGATTGACGGTATTGGAGCTTGTCCCCGGCAGATAATCATTGTTCGTCCCGTCGCCGTTGAGGTCGGAATTATTGCTGCCTGGAATTGAGACGGAAATCGGCGCACCGCTTTCGTAATTCACGATCACGCCTGCTTTGATGCCAAATGGCAAATCGGCCAGGCCGCTGAACGAAAAGACGTGCGGACGGTCGTTGCCGCTGAAGCCTGGACTGTCAAATGGGTTGGTAAGATTACGCCCGTAATTGAACCCTCGCAGCCGCGAGAGCGCATACGAACCAGTGAATTGATAACGCTTCGCAAAGCGCTTTTCGAGCTTGACCAGCAATGCCTTGTAATCCTCGCGTCCGCTGCCTTCGACCACTTCGAAGGGGCCATTCAGACAGCGCACCGTCGGGTTCGTTGCCTGGGCGGCAGTGCAGGCAGGAATGATCGGTCCACCCAAACTGGCCGGACGATTCCAGAGCGCACGATCACGCTGGAAAAAGCCGTGCAGGTAACGCCGCCAGACGAAGTCTGTATTGACGACCATATTCCATGGTAACTGGTGCTGAACGCCGATGCTGACAGTCGTGGAATAGGGGATTTTGATGTTGGGATCAATCAGCACTGAAGTCTGGGTAACAGTCTTGAAGAAATCTGCGCCGATGACGCCAGCTTGCGCCAATTGGTTGAATTGCCCCTGAATTAGTGTGCCTTGTTGCGCCACCAGTTGCAGCGCCTGTGCTGTCGTCAGTTTCGTCGGCAGCACTTGTAAGGTGGCCGAACTGAGACGGGCGCCCTGCACCGGATTGATGACGCCAAGATTGGGAACGATAGCGCCACCCAGCGTTTGCAGCAATCCGCGTGTCGCTGCATCCAGACCTGGTGTATTGGCAAAGGCCAGCAGCGAGGCCGAAACTTGGGGCAAAGCGCCAGCCACCTGTGCCGGTAATTGCGGGAAGGCAATCGTGTTCTGGAAGAAATCGCCCGGCAGAATGACGCGTCCATTGCCAAGCGGGCCGAGAATCGCACGTTCCGTTAACCGATTGACGAAAAGGCTCGTGTCGTATGACATCGAAAAGCCACCGCGTACAACCGTTTTGCCTTGTTGCTTGACATCCCACGCAAACCCAAGGGCGGGTGCAAAGTTATTCTTGTCACGTGTATTTGCATTGGTCGTGCCATATAACCCCGTGTTTGCAAAGAGGGTGGATTTTTTCAGATCGTGGTTCCATAACTTGTCTTCATAAACGTATGAAAGACCGTATTTCAAGGTCAGCCCTTTGCCGACATTCCAGGTATCCTGTCCGTAAAAGCGCCAGCGTTGTGTATGCCGCGCGAAATCAGTATTGAAAGGCGGCGGCTGCGAACCATCGCCAAGACCGCGTACGATAAAGGCCACTGGCAGCGCGAGAATGTCGGCCTGGGTAATTTTCGCGCCCGGTGTGGTGAAAGCCGCTGGTAGCGGCAATTTTAGACTCGGCGCTACCGGACCGAAAAGCCCGCGCAGCAATTGGCCTGTTGGGTCATTCGCCGGAAGCCCTAAGCCACCCGCCAGCGCGTCAATCGCGCCGTTGACATCTGCCACAGTGCGCGGGTCGTGCGCGACGACGATAGCCGGGTCTACAAAGCTCCAGCTTCCCTGGCCATAAGACTTCTCCCAGGTCATACCGGTCTGGATGATGTGCTTGCCTTTACTCCACGTCAGGTTCTCGTTTGTCTCATAGCGAAAGAGTGAGCGGGTTTGCGGTGCGTCGGTGCTGTTGCCAATTTGGAAGTTGCTGCCGTTAATCCGAATCTGCGCACCGCCCAGTCCCAGGCAGTTCGCACAATCGGTGTTGGTTGGAATCAGGCTCTTGTTGCCGATTTGCTGGTAATTGAAGCTCAACTGATTGGTCAGCGTTGGTTTGATGGTCGAAGTCCATCCCGCCTGTCCCTGATATACGTCATTTTTGTTGACGCGCCAGTTCGAGGCCAGCGGCGCGTTCGCCGAAGATGAAGTTGGTCCGAAGACTTTGTTGTTGTCTGACGCATAGCGCAGGAAGAAGATATTTTTGGAGTTGAGCGTGTAATCAAAACGCAGGTTATAAAGCCAGCCTTTATATGGGCTGGAAGAGATGGTATTGAACTGGCTCAGTACAGGGATACCAGTCATCGTCGAAGCAAAAACCGTCGCCTGATTGAGCCGCTCAAGATTGGTGAACCAGGACAACTTATCTTTGACAATCGGGCCGCCGAGTGTGAAGCCAGCCTGCAAGCGGCGGAAGAATGGATCGGGATTGCTCGCCTGTCGTTGCAGCAGCGGATAAGCGCCCATGTGGTGGTCGCGGAAATAACCGAAGCCGCTGCCGTGATATTCGTTGCCACCTGTACGCGAGACGATGTTGATCGCGCCCACCGAAGTCACGCCCGTCGCCAGGTCGAAGTTGAAACTCGAAATCTGAAATTCCTGTACCGTATCAACTGAGAAGTTTTGTCCTGCGCCGCCCGTCACCGGGTCTACAATATTGCCGCCATCCACCGTCAACCGCGTCAGATCGGAATTGCCGCCACCAATCGAAACGTTGAAAAGATTATTCGCGTCGCCAGGGCTGCCCGTTGAAACGCGTACGCCCGGTTCGAGCGAAGCCAGTTGCAGGAAGTTGCGCCCGTTGAGCGGCAGCCCGTCAATTTTCTGCCGTGTAATAACGCCGTCCACTTTGAAATCCGACGTATTGATTGTTACCGCTGTGTCCGCCGAAATATTGATTGTTTCTGACGCGCCGCCAATTTCCAAAGGGATTTCAGCATTGAGTGTGTCGCCAATCGAAAGCGAAACCGCCAATTTTGCGGCTTTAAATCCCCTGGCATTTACCGTGATGGAATAATCACCAGGTTGTAATTGCGGAACCTGGAATTGTCCGCTGGCATCAGTGACAGCCTTTCGTTCTGCACCAGTACTGACATTTTTGAGGCTGACATCAGCGCCAGCCACAACAGCTTTTTGCGGATCAGTGACTGTGCCTTTAATGCCACCCGTTGCTGGTTGGGCGAGTGCTGCACTGGTCAACATGCTGACCGTAAAAAGGCAGAGTAGTAATTTCAAAATTAATGAGAGGCACGCAATCTTACGCATAGGGAGTTCTCCTTTGGTGGTGAATAGTTGAGGGTAAACATTTGCGGTATGAGAAAAGAAATGTAAGGCGCGAGGGCTTTGTGAAATAAAAAAACTTCGATACCTGAGAACACCAGTTATGCATGGACTTTGCAAGCATCGAATAGCAAAGACTTTGCCCCTCTATTTTCACTTCTCAATCACCTGTAGTTCGAAGCACTTAGTTTTTCCAGCACAGCTATGAATTTTTCGTCCGTCAATCAATATTTGGGAAGGCGCGGAAATCATATTCTTAAAATATAATTACGGCAAGCTTTATGGGCAGAAATTTGAATCAGCTACAGTAACCGTGCTGATGATAAAAAAGTCCACTCTGATCAATTTCCAGAGTGGACTTTCTAATTGTGACAAATTGAAAATTTACTTTGTCTTAAAACTCGAAGCGTGCTCCGAATTGGATTGCGCGTGGCCCACCAGATCCGAAGACCTGATTGCCGCGTGAGGTCGCTTGCCCAAACGCTCCACCAGAGTTAACTGTGAAGTTATATCCGCCCAGATTGGCGAAATTGAAAACATTAAACATTTCAGAGAAGACGGAAAGTTTGTAATTTTCCTTGAAGGTGAATTTTTTGCTGATGCGTATATCCTGTGATTTGAAGTTGTCTCCTAAGGTATAATTTGCAGGCAAGGTCAGCTGTGGAATTGCCTGTCCACGAGCATCTGTCTTACCAAGATAAGTAGTATTCCACCTTGCGACCGCTGCTGCCAATTCGGTTTTACCACAGCCACGGTTGATACAGTTCCAGGACAAGCCCGGAAGCGGCTCAGAAGCTGTTCCATCGCCATCAAGGTCTACACCTGAAACAGTTGGCGTCAATGGACCTTTAGACCCCATTGATGAAATTACTCCTAACTGAAAGCCCCAGGGTAATTCAACAATGCCTGAAACGTTCAGTGAGTGTCGTCCACCTTGAGGTCCCCAGGTGCTGTTATATTTATCAAGGTTGTTAATGCCGTTATAACCATGATTGTTGGTTAGAGCATAGGAAACCGTGAAGAGGAAGTGATCGGAAAAACGCTTGTCAAGCTTGAGAAGCATTGCGTTATAAGTACTCCGTCCACCAGGTGTCCAAAAAGTAATTGAGCCATTTGAACATTGGATGGCAGGATTACTTCTTTCTGCTGGAGCACAAATCCGAATGACAGGGCTTTGCACACCCGCAATTCGGCGATTGAAGCGATTGTAGTCTATCTCACCGAGTAAAAGGTTTGTGAAGACTCTTCTCACTAAGTCCACGTTGAGTACCATATTGTGACCCAGGTCACGTTGCACTCCGGCAGTCATTTGGTAACTGCGTTGCACCGGATAGTTCTTGGGATACAGTTGTGCTGCCGACTTATTGATGTCAATTGACCGGATCGTCAAATCGTTCGCACTCGCTGGTTTCAATGAGTTGATAATTGCCGGAAGCTGCGCCGCGACAATTTGGTTATACATACCCACTGTCAGGTTGGTTAACTCGCCTTGCGGTAAAGTTGCGCCAACTGGAAGGGGAACTCCACCTCGACTAATGTTGACAATTCCAGGGAAAATATTAGTGAATCCACTGGCTGGAAATTGGATTCGACCATTTCCCAGTGGGCCAATAAAGGCGCGTTCCTGTAAGCGTCGGAAGAGTGATTCGGTATCCCAATAAATTCCTGCACCTCCGCGAAAGACGGTCTTGTTATTAGGGGAATATGCTAATCCAATGGAGGGGGAAAAGTTTTTATAATTATTATTGGTCGCAGTTAGGTCGCTGCCATAGAGGGGTGCCAGGAATTTTGGCTTATCAATATCACGATTGACTAAGGTGCTTTCAAAATTCCAAGACAGTCCATAGTTGAGAGTGAATTTAGGAGTTACTTTCCAGGTATCCTGACCGTAAAAACGCATCCGGTTATTTACTTTGGCCTTGTCAATGTTGTACGGAGGGGGTTGCGCCGGATCACCAACTCCGATCACACCACCAAGAAATGGCAGGTTGAGTAAATCCGCGTTAGTACGAACTACTGTTGGAAGAGTTGGGAATAAGGCTGCAATTGTAGCAGCTGGGAACGGC
Source organism: Blastocatellia bacterium (assembly GCA_043719385.1). Taxonomy (GTDB): domain Bacteria; phylum Acidobacteriota; class Blastocatellia; order RBC074; family RBC074; genus JAFDVL01. The sequence goes on from JAYSTY010000099.1 coordinate 14,552, forward strand.
AAGCTTCTGACCAGTTCAGGCGGTGCTGCCGTATTGCAAGCAGGGTCACAATATCCCCAGAATCCTGTACCTGGGGCAGTCTCTAATTCTGTTCCGACACGGAAGCGGTGTGAGCCTTTGACCCAGGTTAAGTTGTCGGTGAAGTTATACCGATAAAGATCACGACCCTGGGTCGCATTCGAAGTATTCCCAAGGGTTAAGTTTGATCCGTTGATGGCAAGTTGTCCAAATCCTAATCCTAAACAGCCAGCACAAACGGTGTTATCAGCAAAAAGATTTCGGTTACGCCAGTAAGTAAAACTAAAACGGAAATCGTTGACTAAGGTTGATTTCAAGACTGACGTCAATCCAATCACGGACTGTCTGGAAGTGTTTGTATTCTGAAGCCAGTTCGATGGCAGCGTTGCTCCACCACCGGGGCCAAAGCCCTGATTCTTGTCATTCGAAAAACGTCCAAAAATGTTGTGCTTGTCGGTAAGTTTGACATCAACTTTGACGCTTAATAAATGTCCGGCGTAGGGGCTGCTGAAGTTACCAGCTAATCCTGCAATTGAAGGCAAGTTAGGCTGGACAGTGAATGCCTGTGTTTGTTTGGTATATTCGTAATTGGTAAAAAAGTAGGCACGATTTTTCTTGATCGGGCCGCTGAACACAAAGCCAGGATTACTACGTGCGAAAAAGGGGTCTTCGACTCGCTTACGATCACCAGGGTTCGTGCAAACCAGAGTTGTCGGATTCTCAACGCAGACTCTTTTCAATCCAGGGTAAGCGGACATATTGTGATCGCGGTAGTAATAATAGGTTGATCCGTGAAATTTATTACCGCCACTTCGTGAAACTACGTTTACAGAGCCAACACTGGTAATTCCGGTCGAGAGATCGAAGTTCGCCGACGAAAGTTGAAACTCCTGTACCATTTCCTGGGAGAAGTTCATGCCAGTTCCACCTTCGATGGAATTGCGCACGTTGCCACCATCTACTGTAATGGCGGTTTTTCCTGGGTCGCCACCAAGAATAGAAACTGAAAACAATGAATTGTATTGTGAAGTCGTACCTGCCGAAGTGGATACGCCTGGCTCAAGGAAAGCGAGCTGTAAAAAATTTCGTCCATTGAGCGGTAGTTCCTGAATTTTCTGACGAGTGATGACGCCGTCAATCGAATGTGATTCAGTTGCAAGTTGTGCGGAGCCTGTACCTTCGATGTTGACAACCTCGGTGGTCTGACCAACTTGCATTTTAGATTCAACTGTTATAATTGAACCAATGGTGATTGTAACTTCCTGTTGTTGGGTGCTGAATCCTTTAACCTGAGTCGAGACCTCATACAGTCCCGCAGGTAGCGCAGGCACTGAATAGGTGCCTTCTGCGGATGAGGTAACTTTGCGTTCAGCGCCTGTTGCTTTATTTTTGACCGAGATTGTGGCATTTGGCAGGACTGCGCCAGATGGGTCAGTGACGAGGCCGGAGATGGTTCCGACGGGAGCTTGTGCAAATCCGACAGTGGTCAGAAATGCCAGTAAACAAACGCAAATTAAATTGCGCAAGAGCATAATGCTGGTGTGAGTTGGGAAAATACTTCGCATAGTTGATCTCCTTTTTTTCCGCGCGGGGAAAATGGATTTGGTTATTGCCTGAAGATTGAGCCGCAAACGGCTTTTTTTTACGCAGGAGGATATTCGTTATAAACCCCGCATTTAAAATTAAGAGAAGTTTTGATATAAGACATAGAAAGAGAATTGCTATATCTTGGATGACGCTGATCGAATGTCAGCTTTTAAATGCTATTTAGTTGCTAATCCCAGCTCAAATTTTTTTAGTACTTTTGAAAATACAAACGGGACAGGAATTAAGAATCTAAATTACTATACCGTTTGGAAGGCGAACGGATTATACGCCCAACATTTAGGATTCAGCAACATCAATGCAAATTAATTAATGGAAATCTTATGACTTTTCAACAACCAGTTTGGAATTTTGAGCAAGCGCCAACGGATGAACCATTGGACGAAACAAGTATCAACCTGCGCGCCTATTTTGACCGCATGGAAGATGAGAAAATGCAGCAGTACTCACGGGATTGGCGCGGTGAACAGGTCATCGCGTGGGACGGGAACTTTCGTGATGACGGCGAGTTGATGTTGTTTTGTTGCGAGCGCGAGGTCGAGATTGATGAATATCGTCGCGTCCTTGAGGAATGTATCGCTTATCGAGCAAGAGTAAAACGTGAGGAAGTCTGACGGCAAATGAGTCAGCGAAAAATTATTGGAATTTTAATCCACTCAGGAGCGGCACCACTCTGGCGATGTCATCTTCTGTGATGGTCGAGGGAGTATCAAGTTTTATTGTTACGCGGATTGATTCGCCCGGTTTGAGTGGTTCTGAGCGCAGGCGGGGAATTGGTATGCTCGAATTTTCGGCGACAATTTTTTCATCCAACCCATAGGCTTTAGCGCTCAGTTCAATCCCGGCAAGCGATTTATCGCCTTTATTGGTCAGTTGTGATTTGACGATAAATTGTGTCATGCCCATTGCATTTTGCGAGGCAAAAACTTCGGTTTCCTTAAATTCCAACTGGTTTTGATAATTATCGAATTCCGGCGTCCCAGCGCGCAATGCGCCATCAAGTTTCATTTGTGGACCGCCAGGCATTTTTGCTCCCGAATTTACCGCCGAAGTTGAGCGAGAACTGGACGAGAAAAATAAAATTATCGCTGCCAAAGCGACGGCTCCGATGCCGCCCAGGATCATCAACCCACGCGAGCGTCTTTGTTCTGTCATTTGTTCGGTTTCAGTTTCAAACATAGAGACTCCAAAAATAAATTAAGCCATCGCTTGCCAATTTATAGACACGGAATAATGTGTTTTTGTTCCGTGAAAATTGCGCGTGCCGATGGCGTATATTTTTAGTCACCGCTGACCATCATTTTACTAATTTTCAAAGTTGGAGCAGCGAGGCTCCCGCGAAAACGAAGGTCATTGCCAATGATTTCAATTCCGCGCAACATCTCACGGAAGTTCCCGGCTATGGTGACTTCTTCAACCGGGTAAGTCAAACGGCCATTTTCGATCCATAACCCGGCAGCGCCGCGCGAATAATCGCCCGTCACCGGATTAAATCCGAAGCCAATTAAGTCCGTGACGTAAAACCCATTTTTGACCGTCGCAATAATTTCTTCAGGTGATGATTGTCCGGGCGCGACATAGAAATTTGTGATTCCCACGTTAGGTGTTCCTGTCAGGCCACGCGTCGCGTTGGCAGTTGAAGTCAGCCCCAGTTTTCGGGCGGTATAATTGTTGAGTAAATAGTTGCGCAACACGCCGTTTTTAACTACTTCTGTGCGGCGCGTGGGCAATCCTTCGCCATCGAACGGGCGCGAACCGACAGCGCCAGCCATGCGTCCATCGTCAATAATCGTCAACAACGGCGACGCAATAATTTCGTCCAGTTTGCCAAGTAAAAAAGAGGCCCGGCGAAAGACTGCTTCGCCAGAAACCGCTTCAAAAAAATTACTCAGCAACTCTCCGGCGGCTGAGGATTCAAACACTATTGGTACTTCCTGGGTTGGAACCTTGCGTGCGCCTAGTTTCCGAATGACACGATGGGCGGCTTCCTGCCCGATTTTTTCCGGTGCCTCAAGTTTTTCCAGCCAGCGTTGCCTGTCGCCCCAGCCCGCGACCTGCATCTGATCGTCTGTCCGCGCAATGGGAGCCACCATCAGCCCGCAATTTGTCGCCCGATATTCGCCGGAAAAACCTGCGCTCGTGACGAGTAACATGCGCCCTAAAGTAGTCGAACAACTCGCACCTTCAGAATTTACGATGCGTGCATCGAAGCTGCGGGCAGCAGTTTCACAGGCTTGCGCCATGGCAATTTTTCGTTCGGTTTGTAACTCGGCAATGGCTGGATCATAAAGTTGTAAGTCCTCGTCCGTGGCATCTGCAAATTCATCGGGCGAAGGCAACACAGCGGCTTCATCCGCTGAAGTTAGACGCGCCATTTCAACCGCATCTGTGACCAGTTTTTCGAGTGAGCCAACTTGTAAATCCGAGGTCGAAATTGAAGCCTGGCGACCTTCGTAAATAACTCGTAAGCCAAGTCCGCGCGAAGCAGATTCCTGTAACGTTTCAACTTCGCCAAGCCGTACTTCAACGGAAAATTCGGTGCTTTCAAGTGCAATCGCTTCCGCTTCAGTTGCGCCACATTTGATTGCCGCTGCGACAAGGTCTGCCAATAGTTGTTGCGTGATTTTCATGATTAATGAATGGGGGATGAGTTTAGGGCAGGAACCTGAATGGCAAACCAGATAGCGAGCTATTTAATTTCACCAACCAGCCTTTTTTCACCAGGGTGATTATCCTTTTGTCCCACCAACTGTCATCTCAGATATTTTGATAGTTGGCAGTCCCACACCAACGGGAACAGACTGCCCGTTTTTTCCGCACAGGCCGACTCCCTGATCCAGCGTCAGATCGTGGGCTACGGCGGTAACTTTGGTGAGGGCGCTTGGCCCATGACCAATCAAAGTGGCTCCTTTAACCGGAGCCGTGATTTTACCATTTTCGATCAAGTACGCTTCGCTGGCGGAAAAAACAAATTTGCCGCTGGTGATGTCTACCTGCCCGCCGCCGAAATTCACGGCGTAAAGACCGCGCTGCACGGAAGCAATAATATCTTCAGGCGCATCCTGTCCACTGAGCATAAAGGTATTTGTCATGCGGGGCATGGGCAGGCATTGATAACTTTCACGGCGGCCATTGCCCGTGAGCGCGGCTCCGGTCAGGCGCGAGCTTAACCGATCCTGCAAATAGCCGCGTAAAATCCCCTTTTCGATCAAAACTGTCTTTGACGTTTGCTGCCCTTCATCGTCAATGTTAAGCGAACCCCGCCGCCCGCCAATCGTCCCGTCGTCAATAATTGTGCAAAGTTCGCTCGCCACTTTTTGTCCGATCAGCCCGGAAAATGCCGAGGTTCCCTTGCGGTTGAAATCAGATTCCAGCCCGTGCCCGACGGCTTCGTGCAGCAGAATTCCCGGCCACCCAGGCGCCAGTACAACTTCCATTGCTCCGGCTGGTGCTTCGACTGCAGCAAGCAGACAGATGGCCTGCTGTGCCGCGGCCTGGGCAAAAAACTCAGGTGTCTGAACTGTCTCAAAAAATTCCAGTCCGGCGCGTCCGCCGCCGCCCGCTCGCCCGGATTGTAAATTTCCGTCATCATCGGCAATACAATTGACGTTCATGCGAATGAGTGGTTGGACATCGCCAATCAGTAAGCCGTCAGAACTGGCAATTAGAATAACTTTGTATTCATCAACCAGCGATGCCTGGACTTCGCGGATGCGTCGGTCATAGGCTCGAGCGGTGCGATCCGCTCGCTTCAGCAGGTCAATTTTTCGCTCTAACGGTTGTTCGCTGGCGGAATGCTCGACTGCATATAAATTATGGGTGGGAGTTTGCGCGGTGACATTGATCGGCGCTTGGCTGCCTGTGCTATGCGCAATATGGGCGGCAGTCAGCGCGGCAGTGCGAATCGAACGCGGAGCAATTTCATCGCTGTAAGCATAACCTGTGCGCTCGCCCGAAATTACGCGCACGCCAACTCCCTGCGTGATGGCGCGGTTGGCGGATTTGACCAGTTGTTGTTCCAGGCTTAAGTTGCTGAGCACTGAGTATTCAAAATAAAGATCGGCATAATCGCCCCCGCGCGATAAGGCGTCGGAGAGCAATTGCTCAATTTCCACCACGCTGATGGGGAAATTTTCGATAAAAAATGAGAGCGGTGAAGTCATTATTAATATCTCGTATTGTATTCTCTGGCAGAGAACAGGCTATGGCACAAAGGGTAACTATAGCCTACTACTAGGTTTAATGAAACTTATTTTACCTGGCTGGAAATTTAGCGCTTGTCAGCATAATGCAGGGCGGCAATTCCAAGCGAAAGATTGTCATACTTAACGTTTATAAATCCAGCCTCGGACATTATCTTAACCAGACTTTTTTGATCAGGAAAATGGCTGACCGAAGCTGGTAAGTAGGTATACGCTGTACCTGACCCGGAAACCAGCGCACCAATTCGGGGCAGGATTTTAGTAAAGTAAAAACCGAAGGCACCACGCAACAGGGGCACGATTGGCCGTGAGAATTCGAGGATCACGGCGCGTCCATTTGGTTTCAGGACACGATGAATTTCCCTGATCCCGCGCTCGACGTTTTCCAAATTACGCAGTCCGAAGGCAATTGTTACGGCATCAAAACTGGCATCAGCAAAGGGCAAATTAAGGGCATCACCTTCGGTCAAAAGAGCCGCGCTGTTTGCCGCGAATTTACTTTTACCAGCCACCAGCATGGGATGACAAAAATCGCAGCCAATGACGCGCACCGCTGGCGCACGGCGGGAAATTTCCAGCGTTAAATCGCCTGTCCCACAACATAAATCCAGGGCTATCGCCTGTGGTTTTGCCAGTAACTCGATAATTTTATTGACGGCTAATTTGCGCCAGCGTTTATCAATATTGGCGGAGAGTAAATGATTGAGGCGATCATACGTGGGAGCGATTTCGGCAAACATTTTCTGCACTGCCTGATGTTTGCCGACCGCGTTAAATTCCGGGTTGGGAGCTTCCATCTCTAATGCCCTTTACGACTGCGACTTGAAATTCTCGGTTACTTTTCCCAGCACCAGTACGGTTAAGGCGTTGGCTTCCAACAGGCGTTTTGCGACTCGTTGCAAATCTGAAGTAGCCACCGCTTTGACTTTTGTTTCATAGGTCAGCGGATAAGTTTCGGGCAGCTTGAACGTCGCAATTTCCCGCAGGTATTCATGCACCGGACGATTGCGATGCTCATTCAATAAACTCGATTGTGCGGCGGCAAGTTCCGCTTCGGTAAATTCAGCTTTATTCAACGAGGCAAAAATATCCGTTGCGCGGCGAGAGTACTCAACAGCATTTGAGGTGGGGACAGAAGCGGAGAAGAAAATTGGCGCTGCCAGCATTCGTGGTGAAAAATGCGCCGTTGCCTGGGCATCAAGCTGTCTGATCCGGCTTTCAAGAATGCGTGCCAGTAACATCGTCGGAATGAAATCAGCATCAGTATGGGAAACCCCTAAAACACCGCCACGAATTTCGACATTTGGCGCTTCCGGCTGCTCCACTTTTTGCACGCGCACTTCGAGCGTCCGTTGTGGGGGACGAAAGGTAGGCGGAGCCGGGACGCCTTTTACCCAGCCGCCAAAATACATTCTGAACAAGCTCATGGCGCGTTCGTGTTTGAGATTTCCCTGCACCAGCACAAACATATTGTTGCCCAGGTAAACACGTTTGTAGAATTCCGCCACATCGCCATACCTGATTGTCGGGATCGTAGCTGCCGTACCAACTACATTGTGAGCATAAGGATGATCGCCATACAAAGTTGTGAAAAAAGCCTCGTCGGCCTGGGCTGCCGGAGTCATTTTCAGCGCGGCGAATTTTCCCAGTTGTGCTTGCTGGGCATTTTTAAAAGCATCCTGGCGAATGTTATCAACTACCAGCAGACGAGCGACTCTGGACATCGCATCCTGCAAATTACTGGCCGGAGCTTCCAGGCGAAACCAGGTACTATCCAGCGTGACGCCCCAGTCCAGTTTCGCTTGTAACGACTCCAGGTCACTCTCAAGATTCGGGTAAACCGCCAGTAAGCTTTCAACTGTCAAATCGGCTAAGCCAGCCTTACCAACCAGATCAAACATCGCTCCGCCGCGAATGACTAATTCGCAGGTAACTTTTGCTTCGTTCTGATTTTCGAGCGAGATGATTTGTAAACCGTTCAATAATTGCTCACGCCGGACATCGCTGTAAGGCGTGCGGGGAATTGGAGCAGGCGCGACGGGCGTGGATAGTTTTTGTTTTTTATCTTTTTTGTCTGTCTCTTTTTGCGCGACGGTTATTCCGCTCAGCAACAAAAAAGACAACGTAGCAACGAGTAGCGACTTAAAAAATAATTTTGACGATGGCATGGCTTTCACCTGAGTAGTATTTGGTTAGCAGTACAGTACCGAGCCGGATTGCTGTTTGATTAAGATAGAAGTGTAACTTTGTGCGGTCAGAGCGTCAAATTGATTATGGATTGAGCGCAGCAATCTTTACCGTGACTCGCGCTGCAATTGCTTGAGCAGGGATCGGGTAGTCGCGGCAAATTTACTGTTCGGCTCCAGCCATAAGAATTTTTCATAAGCCGCAATCGCCAGTTTGATTTGCCCATTGCGATCCAGCAAATTGCCGAGCAGGTAATAAATAATCGGTTCGGTGTCGTTACTTTGTTCCGCCGCGATCTGGAGGTGTTTGACCGTTTCATCAAATTGATTTTCTTCCTGATGCGTCAACGCCAGGCCGGTGTGGGCTTCCGGCGAAATATTGCGCGTCAGCGTTAACGCCTTGCGATAGCTGACAAACGCTTCGTCATATAAACCCTGCGAGCGAAAAGTATTTGCCAGCACGGTTGTAGCTTCGGCGGCGAGGGCGGGATTGGTGGCGGATTCTTTTATTGCCCGGCGGGATTCTGTGATCGCCTCTTCATAATTACTATCCGCCATCAGGCTCCGCGCCAGCCCAATTCGCGCTCTGGGAAAAGGAGTTTTGCTGAGCTTTAGCGTGTTCCGATATTCCGCGATAGCATCTTTGTGTTTCCCTTTTTCTCGTAAGCCCTCAGCCGTTTGAAAACTTACTTCAGCCGGAGTCGCAGACAATTTGAAGATGACCTGAAGCGTATTTTGAGCGCCTGCTTTGACTTGAATTATTTGCGTCAATTCGCGTTTGCCAGCGAGCCTGGCGCGTAAATTGTGAGTCCCGGCCCGTAAATTATTAATGGTTAGTTCCTGCGTGTCCGCCACTGCGCTATAACGAAGATTATCAAGCCAGATGATGGTTCCCGGTTCCGCTTTAAGTAACAGGGAATTGGAGTTTGTTTGCGCTGTGATTTGCACGGACAAGGCAAACAGCAGGCATAAAACAAAGGTTGGAGGAATTTTTAGCATGCCTGATTCTTGCTTTTTCGCCGCTGATTTTCAACGACTGCCAGCTAAACTTGCGACAGGCCCTCAATTTGGCAGTTCTGTTGCTTGCTTGTTCCGCGTATCTGTGGTTCGATTTGGGCTATGGAAGAGAGATTGCAAAAAATTATTGCTAATGTGGGAATCGCCTCGCGGCGCAAGGCCGAGGAACTCATTCTTACCGGCTTCGTGACAGTTAATGGCAAAACTATTAAAGAGCTTGGAACGAAGGCGAATCCTGAACGCGATCATATTAAAGTTCGTGGTAAACTCATCAATGCCAAAATCAGCCACAAA
>JAYSTY010000100.1:0-1591 GCA_043719385.1 Blastocatellia bacterium
GGATTTTCGGGAATCATTCGTAAATATCCAGCGGAAACTAATTCTGATAAGGAGGAAGGCGCTTTTTCTTTATCGGCGATGTACTTATCAATCGCGTGACGCATTTCCTGCAAATCCTGCAATAACACGACCTCTTTGGCACGTCGAACGTGCGTGATATAAATCGGAATTGCGATGGTCGAAAGGATGGCAATAATCGTCATCACAATCACGAGTTCCATCAACGTAAAGCCGCGATTATTCCGACGAAATTTATTCTTGAACATATTCGATCTCATCTTTACCAGTCCTTATATTTTGTTCCATTGAGCGCCGTCTCAGAGCTTTTGCTGTAAACGTCATAGACATTCTGACCGCCAAAGCTGTCAGATTTGGGATCGTCCTGAACTGAACGCAAGCCCCATTCTTCACTGCCCGTGATAGGGTCTTTCGGTAAATGGCGCAGAAAGCGAACTTTTCGCGTCGTGTTCGGCGGCGTAACCCCTTCGACCAGGGTTTCAAGATTGGGCGGATAGTTTTCGTCATTGACTTTGTGATCCAATGGACCAACTCCACCAGCCTGGGAGAAGGCGTAATACCGATCTATCGCCTGCCGAATGTCCCGCAGATTTCGCTTTAGCTCCAGTTCGCGTTCACGCCGGAGATTGTTGCGCGTGAGCGGGACAGCCGCGACCACCAGAATCGAAAGCACTGCCAGCGTAATCAGGAGCTCAATCAGCGAAAACCCTTTGGCCGGTGAATTGTACTTTGGCATGCGCATAAATTACTTTGTCAGTTTCGAAATCAGCCGCGTCGCAATTTCAAACTGGGCTGGTGAAATGCTGAAGAGCGGAGTTTGTTTATTACCGAAAGTGAATTTTGTTTCGTCTGCATTGAAAGCAATCATCGCCTGACCTGCCCCCAGTGCTTTAAATTCCAAAATCAGTAATTTGCCACTCGCTTCAAGCGGCGTTCCTTTATCGTTGCTTTGTTGCATGGTCACCAGAAGATTACCGTTTTTTTCGAGTTGCGTGATGTCCGGGTTTTTACCCAGCAAGCCACCGTCGCGGACTGATTTTAGCTGTAGCAGCGCCGGATCATAATTCAGAGCAACATTGGCTCCGGTCATTTTCGATTTGCCGTCAACCGCAAGGACGACAATAAATGACTCGCCCACCTGCGGTTTTTTGTCGCTTAACTTAAGACTCAGACCAATAGTCGGCTCACTTGCTTCAGCCGCACCCGGCGACTTTTCAGGAATCGCCTCAGATTTCTTAAGCTTGCTCATTTCCTTCGGTTCGGACTGTGCAGACTGCGCATCTTTTTCCGGTTTAACCGGGCGCTTCGGCGCAATAATCGGCGCAGATTTCGGACCTTCATATAAAGGCGGTTCGTTGCTCACGGGAATCGCTTGTTCCCGTACCGGATTCTCTTGCATTCTGGTGCGAATTTCGGCTCTGGCTTTTATTTGCTCTGGCGTCATGATCGCTGGTCTGATCTGCGGATTAGAGTTGGGCGGCGGATCGTAATCAGCCGGAGGATCATTACTGTCCGTATTCGCATTGGAAATTGCGTTGTTCGTCACGGCTGCCTGTGGATTGCTCGCGGTTCT